>CAJUGU010000068.1 GCA_910586105.1 uncultured Eubacteriales bacterium
CCTCTGGACACCCGCGATGCTGCGCATCGCCTGTATCGCCTGCGGGCGGGGAAAGGGGCAGCTGCGTCAAACCGATAAGCATATGGTCGGTTTATTCGGCGGATAAGTCCTCACGCATAGGGGAAGGCTTGTAACACCGGCACACGAAAACCACACCGCGCCGCTGCTTGCCTGCTTCCAGCGGATGGCGTTAGAAGGTTTCCGAACAGGTCTAATGTTGAAACGCCTTCCCATTGCCTATGCGCCCCCTTCAAATCCTTGCGCCATGCATCCCCAAAGGCGCGTCTCGATCCGTGTTCAGATCATTTTAGAAAAGGAGTGTTTTTATGAGCTGGTGCCCCCGTTGTCAACAAGAGATCGACTCCGGAACAGGGCTATGCCCGAACTGCGGCGCAGAAGTCGTCCCGACGCCGCACAGCCCGGTCGCAGCGGCAACCGGGATACAGGTCGTAGAGCGTCAGCTGCTGCTGGCCGCCTTACAAGACGCTGGCATCCCGGCCTTTACTCGAGTATCCGACCCATACGACGCGATTCGTAAGACCTATTGCGGCACGACCCTTTACGGGGAAGATATTTATGTCGCGGCCTCCGATCTGGAACGCGCGCAGGCGTTGATCGGTTCGTTGACCGCCGGAGGCGGGAAATGGGTCGTCCGTGAGATGGCGGCGGAGATCGAAGCAATGCCTAAAGCTGAAGACGCCGATGCGCCGCAGTCGACCGAAGAAGGCGCGGAAAACCCGCTGATCAAATTCGTTGTACTTGCGGCGCTCAGCGCGGTTGCTATCTGGCTTTTGTTCTATCTGGCGGGGTTATGACCCGGTGGAACAACGTCCAGAACAGGCGTACCAGCTCGGATAAGCCGAAAGGCATTCGGTAGACGGGAACCACGAAATAAGTCGCCCTCTCTGCCAGATCTGGACGCGGCGGCCTTTCCCGCAGACGCTTCACCCTTGGGCGGGCGTTCAAACCCCAGCCATTCAAAAAAGCGGCTCGCACGAGCCGCTTTTTCTCACACCCTAAAACACCGTTTTCATGCAGAAAAGAACGGCGCGGCCTGCCGCAGCAGTCCCGCGCCGTTCTACGGCACACACGAAAATTCCTGCCAGAATGCCGGATCGCCTTTGCGTTGTACACGGGCTGCAAAGCGCCCCTTTCCGCTCCCTTACGGAGAACTTCCGCCGCAAAAGGCCGAGCCGGAAAGGGCTTCCCGCCAACGATGTTAACGCTCCCGATCCTTCCGGATCCGCCAGACAAACAAACCGAACCCGGCGGCTCAGTTGCTATTACCGCCGGTGTCGCCGCCTGCTGCGTCGCCATTTTCCGGCGCGGCAACCGTCGCGGAAAGCGAGGACTCGTTGCTTGCCAGCTTCTGCAAAAACTCGCTCGTAGACGACGTGCTCACGACATGGATCACCTGCTGTTCGCTCACGAGGAACTCGGTCAGTCCGAAATGGCGGCTTGCCTTCTCCGCCAAGCTTTCACCGTCTTTTTCCTCATAAGGGTACCAGTCGTAAGTATAGCCCAAGCGTGTCCACGCCTGATTGACGGTTGCATAGTTATAAAGCGCATTCGCGGTGAACCAGTCATAAAAAGCATCGTCCGGCTGTGAAATAAAGCTGTTCGTCATATTCTCGCTCATAACGTCGGACGAATATGCCGGGCGCACGACGCTTTCTGGGTTGACCCAAAAGGTCGTAAAATGCGTATTTTTGCTGTTATCGTCGCTCAGCGGCGGCAGGCCGAACACCTGCTGGAGCCGCTGGTCGGTGTTATCGCTCGTAAACTCCGTGCTGTGTACGGAATACCACGTGGAAAGCTCCTGAAGGGAGACTGCGGTGATATTGCCATAATTCAGCGTCACATCCTCCCCTTCTTTATAAGTATCGGGGTTTCGGTGCCACATGCACAGCAAAACGCGGCCATTTTCATCATGCGCGACGCCTTCGCTGTTCGGCGCAAGGGTCACGAGCATTTTTGCGGGACTCATATTCGCGGGGATCTCATGGCTTTCGGCGAGCAGCGTGTCATAGACCGCAGCCTGATACAGTTCTGCGGTCGTCGGGGGCGGCAGCTCCTTGGGTTTCGAGACCAGATGGGAGATCATGCCCACCGGGATACAACATAAAACGATCAGAATGAGCACGATGATGACCGGGAAGCGCCATTGGAACAGGACGCGGCGGACGGTCAATTTCTGGGGTTGTTTTCTCGGTCTGTCACTCATCTTTTAACTTCCTTTCTTCAGCATCCCTGCGGGCAGGGCTGGAGGGGGGCGGCTTGCGCCGCGGCTGTACGACGGCGCGCACAGCGGGAGGGGCGGACCGGTCAGGGCCTGTCCGGCCCGGTCGAAGGCTCCCCGGACGGCGTCATACCGCCGTCGAGCTTCCGTTTCTGGAAATGGTAGGTGATGCGGGTCAGCAGCGCTTCCGGAAGGAAGCGCTTTGCCACAAGGGAAAGCTGCATCGCCGCGCCGGGCACCAACACGCCGCGTCCGGAAAGCAGCCCGGAAACGGCATACCGCGCGACGCTGGCGCTGTCCAGCCCGGGCAGGGCGAACCGCACGTCGGCGACACGGTTGAATTCGGTATCAACCGGGCCGGGGCACAGGGCGCTCACGCAGACCGAGCTGCCCTCGTGACGCAGCTCTTCCCGGATCGCCTGCGTCAGCCGCAGCACATAACTTTTCGTTGCGTAATAGGTCGCCATCAGCGGGCCGCCCGCCATGAACCCGGCGGAGGAGGCGACATTTAAAATATAACCGTGATCCCGGGCGCGGAAATCACGCAGGAACAGCTTGGTCAGCACATGCACGGCCATGATGTTGGTCTGGATCATGCGCAGTTCGGTTTCCAGATCGGTCTGCGTGAATGCGCCGAACAGTCCGAACCCGGCGTTGTTGACGACGATCTCAAGATCTTCGCCCCTTGCGGCAAAATAGACCTGACGGCATTCGTGAACGTCGGACAGGTCGGCGGCAAGCGCACGGCAGGGCGTTCCAAGCTCTTCGGCAAGCTCGCGCAGCCGGTCTTCCCGACGGGCAACGAGGATCAGCTCGTATCCCATCCCGGAAAGGACGCGCGCCATATCGCGGCCCATCCCGGAGGATGCGCCGGTGATCAATGCTTTTTTCATCGTTTTTTCTCCTGATCTTCCTTGCAGCGTGCGCAGTGCCGACAGGCGGAGCACTTCCCGCCCTGCCGCCGGTACGCCCGCAGGGCCAGAACGGCGAGTACGGCCAGTACAGCGACGATCATGATATCTGCCATTGGCGGCAACGCCCCTTCCTGGTATCGATTGAACGGGAGGCGCACAGCCGCAAATCCCTCCCTATTATTTTACATGAAATTGCCGTGCGGGTCAACCATTTCGCGGCTCAATTTTTGAGGCGGCCCGGCTTGTGTGGCACGGCTCCGTAACGCAGGCCGTCCAGTCTCGGCAGGCCTGCATCTCGCGGGATGCTTCCAGCAGGAGCCTGGCATAGGCTCCCCGCCCGGGCTTCGGATCATAATACTCGTATTCCAAAAATCCTGCCGGTTCTGCCACTTCGTCCCGCCGTCGTTTTGGCGGGACGAAGCCGCACGCGAAAACGGCTTTGGCCGCGCCGATCCCGCCCGCAGGCGAGAAAGGGATTCCAAAGGGACGCGTCCCTTTGGCGCCGTCCGCGCAGGACCGGGGTCCCGGGGCAGCGCCCCGGCTCCCGCCGCGTTTTCATTGCGCGGGATCGTATCCCCGCACTGTAACTGTCAGATCCCGGCATAGCCTTCCGGATCGTCTGCCCATCCGCTTTCGTCCGCCTCCCATGCCGCGTCGTCCGACGCATCCGCTTCGGCGGTCTCTGCCGCGTTGTATTCCGCCGTTTCTTCCGCTGCACCGCCCGTCTCGGCTTCTCCCGACTTCGCGCCAGCCTTTGCTTTCCAGATCCCCGCCAGCATGCCTTTCGGCTTGTCGGATCCTTCCGGCTTTCCGGGCTCCTCGTCTTCCAGCTCCGGACTGTATTTGGTACGCCACGGGAATAATTTCCGCCCGGCGATCGTCCAAAGTTCGGCAAACAGGAAAGCGTTGCCCATCAGCAGGCACCCCCCGCGCACGATCGACCCCAACGTCCAACGCACGACCAGGTTCCCCACCGCAAGGCTGAGCACATAACCGAACACGTCGGTCAGAGAGAGCGCTACCGTCAGCGCCGCCCAGAAGGCGAACTGCCGCGGCGCAGGATGCCCATACAGCATCCGCGCATAATGATAAAACGCCATCACACAGGCGATCGACGCGAAGATCTCATTGGTGAACAACGGCAGGTTTGCGGAAACGCAATATTGCCGGTAGACCACCAGCAGGTGGAATGCCGCCCAAAACAGCGGCGGCATGGTCAGTAACGCATGCCGCGCCGTGATCTCGCCGCGTGAGAGCGCCGCGCCCAATCCGACGAAGCACAGCCCCGCCGTCACGCAAAGCACGCCGAACGGCACCTCCAGCGCCAGGATCCAGGACGTGGAATCCTCGGGCAGCGTCTGCATCGTCTGCAATTCGACCGCCAGCCAGGCCACGCCGCCCAGTGCAAGCAGCAGTCCGCTGAAGGCCAGCACGGTCTTAAACACATCGCTGTCACTGCCGAACAGCTCTTCAAAACAGGCGTGATGCTGCCCGCGCCGCGCAAGCACGGCGCACAGCGCCGCCGTCAGCAGCAGCCAGCCGGCCAACAGCCTGCCCCACAGGTTCCCGGATGAATAAAGCCCCGTGCCGGACTCAAAGCCGGTCGCCAGCTGCATCGCGCGCAGGAACGCGCCGGCCAGCCCGCCAAACGCCGCAAACACGGGGAGTTGCCGATGAAATCGCATAGGTCGTAACCTCCAAAGTTTCGCACCTTGATCTATATCCAGCAGGGCGGCGCGATCCACGCCGTCTGCCAGAATTGCCTTATTTCGTACTTTGTCAGTATACCATACTTTTACGGGGATGGAAAGAGGGATTTTTAACAAAACCCCATCGGTATCCGCTGGATCCTTTCGGAAAGCCCTGCCGAAAACGGTCGGGCGGCCTGCCTGCGGTTCATTTTGCCGCTTGCACCCTGCCGGATTTAATGCTATAATAGTCGAAAACAGTGCGCGCGGCGCCCGCCGGGAACCCTCCCCGCGTCCGCCCCGCACTGCCCGCGCAGCGTCTGCCCGCAGGGCTGCGGCTGCAAAACCAAACTACGACCCAAAATGGGACTGGAGAAATGAAATGATGAAACACCCGATCCGCCGCCTGCTGGCGCTCCTGCTGGGCTGCGCGCTGCTGTTTGCGCTGACTGCCTGCGGAGGAAACGAGGAAAACACCCTTGCCGGACAACCGGTGATGACGGTGAACGGCCAGGAGATCTCCGCCGGTGAATATGCGGCGAATTACCTTTACAGCAAGGCGACGGTCGAAACAGTGATGTATCAATACGGCGTCACCGATCTGTGGGCTACCGATTTTGCCGACGCTTACAAGGAGCAGCTGACCACCCTTGCGCGCAATCAGACGGCGTCGCTGTATCTGGTGCCGGAACAGTTTGCCGCCGCAGGCCTGTCGTTGACCGCCGAGGAGGAAGCCTCCATCAAAAAGGTCTCCTCCCAGCTTTCCGAATGGGGCTTCACCGCCGAGCTGCGCGAACGCCTCGCCCAGTATTTCCTGATGGTGCAGCGGCTGGATGAATATTATTTCGGCGAAGGCGGGGCGATGTCCCCGGATGAATCCGAGGTCGAGGCGTATTTTCAGGAGCATTATTACCGCGCAAAGCATATCCTGGTGTCTACCCGCGACGACGCTGGCCAGCCGATCGAGGACGAGGCCGAATTGGCGGCGTTGGAAGCCAAAGCGCAGGATCTGTACCGCCGCGCCGCCGCCGGGGAGGATTTCGACGCCCTGATCGCGGAATACGGCGAGGATCCGGGGGCGAGTTCCAATCCGGATGGGTACCAGTTCACCGACGGCGAAATGGTCGCGGAATTCCAGGACAGGACCGCCGCGCTGGCGGAAAACGAGATCTCTGCCCCGGTGAAGAGCGATTTTGGCTGGCATATCATCCAGCGCCTGCCGCTGCGGGCGGAAGACCGCGCTTCGGTTTATGGCACGATCGTATCCGCGCTCACCGGGATGGATATGGATCTGCTGCTGGAACAATGGGTCGCTCAGGCGGAGATCGAAGAGCTGCCGCTGCTTTCCGAGATCACCTTCGATACGGTGGACGATTATAAATATGATGCGGAATGAACCGCGGTTTTACACGGCCTGTAGAAAAAGTCTGCGATAGCGCAGGCTTTTTCGCATTTACAGGGGCAGTCCGGCGTCGATCCCATACCGGCTTCCTGCATCAGCGCCCGATCGCTCCCGCCTTTCGCACCGCTGGCTGTAACCCCGCTTACGATATTTTAAGGCGCGATGCATCCCTTCCGGTCGCATCGCGCCTTTTGTCCACAGGCCAAGGGGCAGGGTGAACCCCTGCCCCTTGGATCTCTGCAATTTATTTCAGAACGTATCCGCTCAGCCCCCGGATCACTGGAGCAGCTGGAGCACGCCCTGCGGGACCTGATTGGCCTGCGCCAGCATCGCCTGTGCCGACTGCACGAGGATGTTGTTCTTGGTGTAAGCCATCATTTCTTCCGCAATGTCGGTGTCGCGGATGGTGGATTCCGCGTCGGTGATGTTCTCGGTCATGACCGACAGGTTGTTCGCGGTGTGATCCAGACGGTTGCTGATCGCGCCCAGCGTGCCGCGGACTGCCGAAACGGTATTGATCGCGTTCTTGACGATATTGATCGCAGCAGAAGCGCCTTCCGGCGTGCTGATATCCAGATCGTCGATGCCGAGCGACGTCGTATGCATATCCTTGACGGATACTTCCAGCTGGTTGTAATCGTCGGAGGTGTCGCCGATTTGGAGCTTCATCGCCGTGCCCTGCTTAGCCGCAGCGTCCGCAGCCGCCTTGTCGGCCTCCGCCTGCAATTTTTCCGTTGCTTCGGTATCGACCTGCTCAATGCTGATATAGCTTGCGAATTTGTCCATCGTGGACATATCGGTGCTCTCCTTGACCTCGGCAAGCTGCTTCAAAGTGATCTTGGCAGTACCGGTTTCATGGCCAACCGTAAATGTACCGTTGCTGTCGGCAGCATCGGTCAGCGCGCTGGCGATCTGCTCCTCGGTCGCGCCCTCATTGACCTTGACTACAGTCGCGCCATCTGCATTCGCAAATTTGCTGTCCGGGCCAACCGCAATAATATACTCTTTGTCGCCCAAGGTGATCTTGGTACCATCCTTGAGTAAGCCGGTCAGATCCAGCGTTGTGCTGGCCAACTCGTCCTTCGTACCTGCAACATTGACCTTGATATCCTGCGTGCCAAAGTTAGAATAGCCGTCCGTACCCGTTCTGAAAGCATCCGCACCTTCGACCTGCGCGCCAGCAGTAGTAGGATCAGCCGCAATCGCAACTTGAATGCCAGCAGCCTGTGTCCTGACAGTAATTGCCGAAACAGCGCCCTGATCTGCGCCAGCCGTGTTTGCAGTCATAACGATGCCAGCGTCAGAGCCGGAAGCCGTGAAGAGAGCGCTCAGATCTTCGTCATCATTTATTGCGTCAATCAAAGCGTCCGCTATACTGGTAGCTGTTGCCGCTGCATCGCTCGCAATCGTAATATCCTTTGTTTGTTCGTTGCCGTCCGCATCTGTATAAGCGACAGTGAATACTGTAGAATCACCTGCCGCCGCAGTACCTGTTCCAGTAAGCGCGCCAGTCGTGTATGTCGATGCAGCCGCAGCAACATTCTGTCCGGTCACGTTGCTGGTAAAGGATACCTCAAAATGAGCGTTCTTTTCTTCATAGGGATTCGGATTGGACTGCGCTGTAAATACCAGATTTTCGCCATCAGCCGTTACATCATAGGTAATGCCGTCAAGCGTCACTGTCGTATTACCGGTCTGCGCGACGATCGCCTTAGCCAAATCGGCGGAGCTTACCTTATCGCCTACTGCCGCAGCATCAGTCGCAGCAACAATCTGCGCTTCGGTAACGCTGAGAGTCGCGCCCGTTCCACCATCATCAATGGAAATCTCCAATGTATCCGTACCCGCCGGATTATCAATCACATGTGTGATACCATTCAGGCTGACCTTGAAACTGGGTACGATTTCGCCGTCTCCATCCGTCTCCAAAATGGTCGCCATGCCTACGCCGTCAGTCGCGCTGGTAGGATCGTTGCTGGTGCTCTTTTCCAGCATCAAACCTACTGTATCCGCCGGATCGCCGTAAACGGCTTTTACGTTCGCAGCCGCAGCGTTTGCAGCGTCGACCGCGTCGGTGCTGCCGTCCAGCGAGCCGTCTAACAGCTTGATGCCGTTGAAGTTCGCGGAATCCGCAATGCGGTTGATTTCAGACTTCAGCTGTTCGACCTCAGCCTGCAAGTTCTTGCGGTCGACTTCGTTGTCGTAAGTGCCGTTGGCCGACTGTGTTGCCAGAGAAACCATGCGGTTCAGCATGTCCTGGATCTCCTGCATCGCGCCTTCTGCGGTGTTGACCAGCGAAACGCCGTCCTTGACGTTCTTCTGGGCTGCTTCCAGGCCGCTGATCTGGGCGCGCATCTTCTCCGAAATCGCGAGACCGGCCGCGTCGTCGCCCGCGCGGTTGATCTTGTAGCCCGAGCTGAGGCGTTCGAGGTTCTTGGACAACGCCGAAGTGTTGTTCGAGTAGTTCCGGTAGGCGTTCATCGCCATAATATTGTGTTGAATACGCATAATATTGTACTCCTTCAAATAATAATCGGGCAAGTTCCTTCTGCCCGTCCACAGGTTTTGCGCCCATGGCTCCGCCATTACCGGCCGGATCGTGCCGGAACCGTCAGGCGCGCGTACTATCTCAATCGGCCTGCGCTGACCGCTTGAAACCTTGTTTTGCGATGGGCTTTTTCCGATAAGCCCTTTGGATGCATTCCGGACGTCCGGCGACCTTTTCATGCAGTTCGCCGCGCGCGATCGGCACGCTCTTTGGCGCGTCTACCGCGACCCGGAACGACGATCCGGTTTGAAAGACCTGCACAACGATGTTATCGCCGATCGTGATATAATCGCCGGACAGCAAATGCAGTGAAAGCATGGCGACGGCTCCTTTCGTCTTTTGGAAAAGCCAGATCCCGGAACTGCATAACCGGCCGGCCTTTTGCGCCGGTCTGTTTCCGGCGGGAATGTTTCCACAGCTTGTGCATCGGCCTGCTGCCGAGCCGGGTGGGACGGCTTATAAGCCTGTTTCCGGGTCATAGCCGGGACGCCGGCCGACCGGCTGCCCTTTTCAGCGGCGGGCTTTTCCGTACCTTCCGGATGCAGTCGGGTACGCCGCTGTTTTGCTCATGAACCTTGGCGCGTTCGATCGCCATGGAACGCGGCGCGTCGATCGCGATCCGGAACGTATCCCCGGCGCGGAGCACCTGCACGACGACTTCATCGCCGATCGTGATATAATCGCCCGGATGGACGGTCAAAGCTAACATGGCAGCACCTCCCTAACATGGAAACCAGCGCTCAAAAAGCGCCCTTTCAGGAGACCTTGCTCCTGCGTTCCGAACGAAGGATAATCTCCTTAATGCTGATAATACATTATTATCCTTCATTCCGGCTCGATTTCGACGCGTCCGGAAGCGGTTTTAACGGCTGAAAACGCACGTTTTTGTTAAATATGAACAACATCTGCTCCCGCTTTTTGTGAAAAATACACTTAACAAATGAAGGATAATAATGTATTATCTTTCATCACAACAAATTCGCATGTATAACCGTCCAAAACAAGCGTTTTTTGCGCAAAAATCGCACAAATTCCTACCGATAATCGAATCCAAGCATATTTCAAGGCATAAAAAAACGCCGTTATCCGGCGGCTAAATAACTTTGTATACGGCGCTTCCTGCCAAAATACCCAAGGGCTCAAACGGTCGATCGACCGCTCAAATCCTTGGGTATTTTTCAGGTCACGGACCGCCCCGCGCCTTTCATCCATCGCTTCCACGGTCTTGATCCGGGCCCAGGATGTTTCGGTAAAGCCGTTGATCAACGTCCTTGAAGACATTGAATACGACCCGTTTGACCGAGCTTTGCCGCTCCAAGGTTTCACGAACCGTTTGGACCGCAATTTCAGCAGCTTCCGGATTCGGAAAATGGAATTCCCCCGTCGAAATACAGCAAAAGGCAATGCTTTCCAGCCCATGCCCGGCCGCCAGTTCCAGACAGGAACGATAACACGACGCCAGTTCTTCCCGGTCGCGGCGGGTGACGTTCCCTTGCACGATCGGCCCGACCGTATGCAATACATACTTCGCCGGTAGATTATAACCCGGCGTGAGCCTGGCCTTGCCATTCGGCTCCGGATGTTTCTGCTCCGCCATCAAACGGCTGCATGCCTCGCGCAGCTGCAGCCCCGCCGCCGAATGGATCGCATTATCGATGCAACCATGGCAGGGGTGGAAGCACCCCAAAAGCGTATGGTTTGCCGCGTTTACAATCGCATCCGCCCGCAGGCGTGTAATATCCCCCTGCCAGAGCGCCAGCCTTGGGTCGGCGGCGGTTGCCGGAAGTTTCATTGCGTCGATAACGCCTTTTTCCGCCCGTTCGTCGGACAGCAGCGCGTCCTGCATCTCTAAAAAATCCGGCTGCAATGGCAGCGGGGCGCGCACGTTCATTAAACTGCGCAGCAGCCTCCGCTGTGCCGTGTGCTCAGCCGGGAACTCCGCTGCCTGCGGACGGTATTCCGGCTGTTCCGCCAACAACCGGGCGTTTAACCAGCCGATTTGTTCCAATCGGGTCATACCGTCTCACCTCCCAGCTTTTCCACCGCCCCTGCCGGGCAAATCTGCGCGCAGTTGCCGTCATACGGGAACGCTCCTTTCCGGGGGGCATACCGCTTTGCATCGTCGCCAGCGGTCACTTTTGGGGATGTGCCGCCGTCCCGCATCAATCCATGTGGGGCGGCGGCTGCTTTGAGGAATCCGCACGCGGATCGTGCGCCAGCCCTTACAGGTCGAATTCCTGCGGCGGGTTGCCGGTGAAATCCGCGATCACGGCATAGGCGTCCTTCAAATAGAAGACCTCAAAAACCGGGTTCGTGGCTTCGCCGTACTGGCTTTTTACGATCGGGTTTGCAATGCACATTTCCTTTGCCGCCATGTTGTCCTCAAATACGGTCTGGCCATGCAAACGAATCCATGCATACGTCGGGCTGGATACCGAAATTTCGACGTTTGGGTTCGCCTGCATATCCTTGTACACATCCTTGGTATTGTTCGTACAGAACCACAGCTTGCCGTCCATCTCCCCGGCGAACATGAACGGACGGCATTTTGCCTTACCGTCCCGCCCCACCGTGGCCAGATACTGTACCGGGTTCTCCCGCAAAAACTTTACGACTGCATTCATGATGTTTTCCTCCATATAAAGATCGGTTTCGGTGACTTTTCCGGGGGCTCCCCCCTTACCGGCTTTATTATAACAGCGGCCCCGCCGCTTGTGAAGTACGCACAATATTGTGGTATAGTTTCCGTCAGGATACCATGCGGCCGTGTGTTTGGAGCGCGCTCAGGGCCTCCCCGATGTCTGCATCGATGCAGATCGAACGCGCCGCCAATTCCCTCGGCGCGAACGCTTCCCCCAGATTGACGCAGGCATAAACCGCGTTGGGGTTGCGCGCGGCCATCTGCCAGAATGGATATCTTATGATACCCGGCGTATTCGCGCCCACGCCAAGCTCCAGGAACAGCGCCCGCGACGTTTCACAGCGCCGCAGGAAGGCGGCATACCGCGCCTGCGCCTGATACCAGCCGTCATCCTGTACAAAGGTATGATCTGCGCGCAGGTTCATTGTCATCGGCTTCCCGCAAACCGGACAATACGGCGTCAGCTCGGACGGGATCTTCAGCTCCGCTTGCGTTTCCAGCATCCGCCGCACGGCTTCCTCATTGTCATACGTCTTCGCGCGGCATGGCTTGGAGCATTGCCACAGCCCATAATCGCCCTGCGTATAAAACAGCCGCTCTTTATCAAAGCCCGACCGCTGGAATTGATGGTCGGCGTTGGTCGTCAGCACGAAATGATCCTTGTCCCGCACCAGATCCAACAACTGCTTGTAAACCGGTTTGGGCGCGTCCTGATAACGGTTCACCCAAATATGACGGCTCCACCATGCCCAATACTCTTCCAGCGTCGGGAATGGATAAAACCCGCCCGAATAGATGTCGGTAATTCCGTATTTTTCGCGGAAATCATGGAAATATCGTTCAAAACGTTCGCCGCTGTAGGTCAGACCCGCAGCGGTCGAAAGCCCTGCGCCCGCTCCGATCGCGACGGCGTCCGCTTCTTCGATTGCCTGCCGCAGCCGCGCCGCCTGCTCTTCCAGCGAAGGACGCGCCTGCCGGGTTTGGGTTTTGAAAAACATGGGTACCCCTCCTTTTTTTGCCGTTCGGCTTGACATTTTTTCGTCCTGCCTTTATCATAGTCGTATGGATCCGGTCTGTAAAGTACGCACAATCTTGTGCCATAGTTACCGCGAGGAAACCATGTGAACGGAGGAGGTTTCACCTTATGCCAAACCCTGCAAAACCGCTGCCCGCCTGCCCGGTCGAAACAACGCTGACCCTGATCAGCAATAAATGGAAGGTATTGATCCTGCGCGAACTGCTCACGGGCGCCAAACGCTTCGGCGAACTGCGGAGATCCATTGGCGCCGTGACCCAGAAGGTCCTGACCGCTCAGCTGCGCCAGATGGAGGAAAGCGGGCTGGTGAGCCGCACCGTCTATCCGGAAGTGCCGCCGCGCGTGGAATATTCGCTCACCGAATTGGGCTTCAGCTTGAAGCCGATCCTGGATGCAATGTGGAGCTGGGGCGTAGCCTATCAGGCGCAAAGCCGCTGAGCGCGCCCGGCGGCGCGTGCTGATACCAGCGGTGGTATCGGATAATTTTACGGACGGGGTATGTGCACGGATACACGAAAAACCGACGGTTTCCGAATTGCTTGGTTTCCCCGAAATGAATCATACCGGTTCGTCATTGAATAACGCCCACAGCAAGCACTTTTTAGCTCGCTGTGGGCGTTTGTTTTTCGTAGCCCGGAGCGCGGCGGCAGGCTTCTCCGCTTTCCGTGTTTCGGCCTGCGTCGTGTCGAACCATTGCCGGGGCGGGCGGAATGTGTTATACTTTTTGAAAAAGCCGCGGGCAGCGTCCCTGGCAGCTTACTCGATGGAGGACATGGACATGAAAAAAGAATTGGAGCATTTTCAGGTCGGCAGGGCCTATGGCGGCAGCCAGGCCTGGTATCATGACCGCTGGATGCGTATGGGCGGCTGCGCCGCCGTTACCGCCTGCGACTGCGCGATCTATTTCGACCTGTACAAAGGCACGCACTTATACCCCTATGGGCTTGTCCACATCCAAAAACGGGAGTATTTACGGTTCGGAATCGAAATGCGGCCATACCTGCGCCCGCGTTGGTCGGGTATCGATACGCTGGAAATCTTCATGGACGGCTTCGGCGGGTTTTTGTCCGATCGCGGCGTTTCGGCCGGCATGGAACCGCTGCACGGGGAACGCCCCTTTGCAGACGCCGCCGACGCGCTGCGCGCGCAGATCGACGGCGGGCTTCCTGTCCCCTGTCTGATCCTGCGGCATCAAAACCCCGCCTTCCGGGATTATGACTGGCATTGGTTCCTGCTCAACGGCTACGACGTTTTAAACGACCGCTTGCTGGTGAAAGCCGTCACCTATGGCGGGTAGCGCTGGCTGGACTTCGCCGGGCTTTGGGATACCGGCAATGCCCGCCGGGGCGGATTGGTGCTTTACCGGTTTTGACGTACATACGGCCTGCCCGCAAGGCGGGCGATGGGCGCCGCCCTGTCCAAAAAACGATGACTTTGCCGATCGGAAAACCCTCTTTGACCGGCCGGTAATATTGGCGGTAAATTTTTTGAATGGCCGTCCCGCCCCCGGAGTGAACGCGCGGATAGCCGAATATACGAAAAAAATACCTATCACATAGGCCGGCATGATAACGCCGTCTTCCGCCTGCTATGATACGCGGAATGCTATGGGATAGGTAATACGGATTTTTATGTGAAAGCATAGGCTGAACCTATGCCGGATCTTGCCGGTACTGCATCAAGGCCGCAATGTAAATTTCGCCCAGCTCGGACAGCTCCCGGTCCTTGTTCAAAAGATACCCGATGCGCATCGTTTCCTTTTCCGCAAGGGGGATCGATACAATGGAATCGCCATGCAGGTACCGAGGGAATATGCCGCTGGAAATGGTGTAGCCATCCAGCCCGATCATAAAATTCACGATGGCGGCGCGGTCGCTGATCTTGATGCTTTTGTCCGCCATTTCGCTGCTGAACAGTTCTTCCGCAAAGCCGGAGGAGCCATACGCCCCCTGCACAAAGCTCAGCCGCGGATACGGCTGCAAATCCTGCAAGGCAATTTTTTCACGGCCGGCCAACGGATGGTCACGCCGTAAAAAGACGTGCGGGGACGCGGTGAACAGCTCGTGGAAAACCAACCCGTATTCCTCAAATCTTTTGCGCAGCACGCTTTCGTTGCTTTGGCTGAGGTACAGGACGCCTAAATCGCAGAACCGGTTGCGGACGTCCTCAATGATCTGATGGGTCTGCGTCTCATTTAAAATGAATTCGTACCGCTCCTGCCCAAAGCGCTGCACCAGCTCGACAAAGGCGTTCGCGGCAAAGGTATAATGCTGCGTCGATACGCAAAAGCGCATTTTTTCCGGCTGCCCGCCAATATACCGGGATTCCAGAAGCTCCATTTGCTGGACGACCTGCCGGGCGTATCCCAGGAATTCCATCCCTTCCGTCGTCAGCGCAACGCCTGCGCGGCAGCGGTTGAAGATCGTAAGGCCAGCCTCCCGCTCCACCTCTTTGACCGCGCCGGAAAGGCTCGGCTGCGAAAGGTACAGCTCCTTCGCCGCTTCCGTGATGGAACCTTTTTCGGCAACGGCTATCACATACCTGAGCTGTTGGATCGTCACGGCGATATACCTACCGGGCATCCCGCCCCGCCGGGGAACGCCTTCCGGTAGGCCTCCACGCCGGTTTTGAGCCGCCGCAGCCCTTCCTCGACCCGGGCGCGCGGGCAGGCAATGTTCATCCGCAGGCAGGCTTTTTGCGGGCCGCGGAACTGCGAGCCGTCAGACAGACAGAGTCCAGCCTCTTTCCGCAGGAACCGTGACAGCTTCGTGGCGCTGTCCGCAACCGCGCCGCAATCGAGCCACAGCAGATAGGTCGACTGCGACGCCGCCATGACGATCTGCGGCAGCTCCTGCGCGAGAAACGCGCGGACGACGGCTTTGTTCCCGAACAGGTATTCGCGCAGCGCATCCAGCCACGGCGCGCCCTTTGTGAAGGCGGCGATCGCGGCCTCTGCCGCAAACACGTTCGCTTCGTCGATGCCGTCGGTATGGAACGCGCACGCGACCTTGTGCCGCAGCCCTGCATCCGGGACGGCTACGGCGGAGGTCACGATCCCTGCGATATTGAACGCTTTCGTCGGCGCGATGCAGGTGATACTGTTTTGCGCGCAGGCCTCGGAGACTGACGCGAACGGCACATAGGCGTAGCCGGGGTCGGTCAGGTCGCAATGAATTTCATCCGCGACTACCAGTACGCGGTGCTTATGGCACAGGCCGCCGATATGCGCGAGCGTTTCCCGATCCCACAGGTTGCCTGTGGGATTGTGGGGATTGGAGAGGAGGAAGAGGGTGGTCTGCGGGTCGGCCAGTTTGGCTTCGAGGTCGGCGTAATTGATCGAGTAGGCGGAGCCGTCCTGCCGCAGGGGGGATTCGAGCGCGCGGCGGCCGTTGTCTTCGATCGTGCGGAAAAACGCGTTATACACGGGCTAGAGCACGAGGATGTTTTCGCCGGGCGTGGTCAGCTTGCGGATGATGCTGGAGATTGCGGGCACGATACCGGCGACGAACAGCAGCCAATCTTTTTGCAGGGTAAAGCCGTGGCGTTCCTGCCACCAGCTGATGATCGCGCGATACCATGCGTCCGGCAGGACGCAGTAGCCGTAAACGGGGTGTTCCAGTCGCTGCCGGAGCGCGGCGACGATTTCGGGGGCGACGGCAAAATCCATGTCGGCGACCCACATGGGAAGCTCATTTTCGCTCCCTGACCATTTGAGGGAGCTGGTACCGATCCGGTCGATCGGCTGATCGAATCCATATTGCATAGCGTGAACCTACTTTCTTCGCATTTATTGGAACCCGCACGCAGGGGATTTCGCCCGCTGCGGCGGGCGAGACAGGCTAACGGTTTGATTATACCACCCGCGGACTTGCAGCGCAACGCCGCCGCAAAAATTTACGGACACCGCGCAAAACAAAAGCGCCCGACAGCTCAGAGCCATTCGGGCGCGCGGGACAGCGATCCGTACCGGCAGGCCGCGCCTGCCGCCGAATCCAAACGATGGGCAAACCGTCCGGGCGATGTTCTTCGCCTGTTTTTTCCGATGTCCCATCAACCGATCGGGGTAACGATGGGTTTGCCGTCTGCATCGACCAGAAGGGCCATTCCGCAGCCCGACGTCAGGGCGGACGTTGCCAATAAATAATTTACGCCGGTTTCCGTATCCACAATGATCTTTTCCACGTTCGTAAGACCCTGTGTATAAACCTCAACAAAACGGTTCTTTGCCATACGCGCACGCTCCTTTCCCGTCCGGTCCGTTTGCCAATACAACCATACCACAGCCGCGCCGCCGATCGGCGTGGATTTCCCAAACAAACGTCAGAATTTCCGGAGTGGCAGGCCGTCACGCGTCCCCGCTCTCCCGTTTGTGCAGCGCCGCCTTGCCCGCGCGGGAAAGCAGGCATTCGCGTCCGCCGACCCACAGCCGGTTATGCTTCAGGTCGACCGCCTCGATCTTATCCGCCGCCACAAGATACGCCCGGTGCGTGCGGATGAAACGCTTCCCCAGCTGCGCGCCCAGCTCGTTGAGACTGCCTAAAAAATCCAACCGGCTATTGGCCGTATGCAGCAAGACATGATGCGGGACGGCGGCGGTTTCAAAAAACAGAATCTCGCCAAGCGGAATATGCCGCACCACGTCGCCCGTCCGCAGCGTGAACAGCTCCTCCGGGTCCCGCCGCTCGTCCAGCAGGCGCGCGTGGATCTCCTCCAGGCACTGCGCCGCCAGCGGCCCGACCTGCTCCGGCTGCTTGATAATATAGTCAAACGCCTCCAGATGGTATTGGAACGTGCGCCACGCCAGATCGCCATAGCTGGTGATATACACCAGCGTGCCGTGCGGGTCGCGCCGCCGCAGCTCGCTCCCCAGCCGGAAACCATCCCATTCATCGTTTTTCAGCTCCACGTCCAGAAAGTAAACGCCGCGTTTCGCGTCCTCCGCCGCGTCCAGCAGTTCCTGCGCTGTGGCGGCGCTGCAAACGACCTGCATATCATAATCTTCGACGAAGATTTTCCATTCCAGCGCCGTCCGAATCTGGTGCCGGACGGCGTCTTCATCGTCGCAAATGTAAATCCCGATCATGCCCGATCCTCCACCGTCAATTCCTGCACAAATACCCCGCCTTCCCAGCTGGTGCAGGCGGAAGCGTTGGGGTGCTCCCCCAGAATTCGCTGATAGCTCGACAGGCCGACCCCGCGCCCCGCGCCTTTGGTCGACCAGCCGTCGTCCCAGAGCTTCCCGGGGTCGACGGCGTTCTGATAAGGGTTCGCGACCCGCAGGAACAGCCGCCCGCCCTGCGACAGCAGGACGACCTCCACCCATGGCTCTTTCACTTCCAGCGCGGCCTCCATGGCGTTATCGAGCAGGATGCCCAGACACCGGACGTAATCCCATACGCTCATGCCGACCGTCTCCACCGGATACAGCACTTCCAGCCGGTAGGGCACGCGCTTTTCCCGCAGGACGGCGAGCTTGTTCAGCAGCAGGCTCCGCACCTCGGGAAGCCGCAGGTTTCCGATCTGAACCGATCGCTGGATCTTTTCCCCCAGCCGCCGGTCAAAACCGACGTCCAGCTCGGACAGCGTCGCGCGCAGCGCCTGCAGCTCGCCCTCCTCCACCTGCTGGGATAATCCGGCCAGCAGGTTCTTGTAATCGTGCCGGAAGGCGCGCGCCTCCCGCCGGATGTCCTCCAGACTTTGTTCATACAGCTGTTGCTGGGCGATCACGTCCTGCTGGTTGCGCAGCGTCCGGCTGTCGTCAAACCGCAGGGCCAGATATACGATCAGCCCGGCGATCAGCAGGACGAGCACGACGAGCAACAGGTAATACATCGCAAAATACTGTGTCTGAAGGCCGTTTTGCAGCAGCATAAACGCCTCCATAGCGACTTCCAGCGCCAAAAGCAGCCCTGCCGTCCGGCGCAGCCCCGCCCGGTCTTCGAGCAGCAGGCGGAACCAGACCCCGAACTTGGAACGCCGCAGGGGCACGGCAACGGCGACGGAAAAAAGCAGGACGGCCGCCATCGCAAGCAGCATCGCCCCTGCGGTAGACGGCAGGAACAGGAACAATACCTGCACCAGCGCCGAAGCCGCGACTTGCAGGATCGAAGCCAGACATGCGGCGGAAAACGCCTTCCAGACCTCCTGCCGCCACGCCCACGCCGCCCATCTGGTGCACATGGCAAGGATTGCGGCGGAGCTGATGCAGTAGCGCAGGATCGAACCCCCCGGATTGATGGCATACAGCCCCATCGCAAGCGTACTGGCAAGCAGGGGGGATACGAGCAGCAGCGGGGGCAGCTTTTTCAGCCACTCCCGGACAGGCGGCCCGCCGGCTATGGCGATGAAATAGGCCGCCCACATCAGGTGCCCCGCGAGTGAATCGCAAAAACTCATCAGGTAAAATTCAACGCTCATCATTGCGGCATAGTCTCTTTCCTGTTATTTTCGCCGGGATGCTCCGGCGCAGTTATTATAACACCGCCCTGACAAGGGCGCAAGCCCCCTGTCGATAAAGCCTGCCCCTTTCGCATTTGCGCCGCTGCCGCAAGCTCCGTTGGTTCCATAAACTGGATATACAGGGACTCCCGCGCCGTAACATTGTGTTTGCGCCCCACCAATGCGGCGGCGCTACCCCGCTCCGCCCGCCGTCGTTGTGGCGG
>CAJUGU010000069.1 GCA_910586105.1 uncultured Eubacteriales bacterium
CCCCGGTCCTGCGCGGACGGCACCAAAGGGACTCGTCCCTTTGGAATCCCTTTCTCGCCTGCGGGCGGGATGGGTGCGGTCAAGGCCGTTCCTGCGTGCGTCTTCGTCCCGCCAAAAGGACGGCGGGACGAAGTGGCATGATTGGCAAAGTTTTCGGAACGTGCGTATAACAGGAGAGGAAAGCGCGGAGCGTGGATCAACATACGCTCCGCGCTTTGCTATACTGTTTCGCGCGGCTGTAAATAGGTTTTAATATCCGTATCTTTTGCGATATCGGAGAAACAGGGTCATGGATAAGGCCAGCGCCATCAGCTCTGCCGCTGGGGTTGCCAGCCAGATCCCGTTTATGCCCAAAAACGCCGGAAGGGTCAGCATGGCGATCAGCATGAACGCAAAAGAACGCGAAAAGGCGAGGATCGCGGAAACGGTACCGTTCGATAACGCGGTAAACATGCCGCTGGCGAAGATGTTGAACCCGATGAAGAACAGCGCTAGCGTACAGATCCGGTTCCCGTTTACGGCCAACGCATAGACCGGATCGCCCGGACGCGCAAAGATGGAGACCAGCGGCTCCGTTGCAGCATAGGAGGCCGCCGCCGTCACAAGGGAAATGACCGCGATCACAGTTAAACTGATGGAAACGAGCCGTTTCAGCTTCCCGTGATTTTGTTCCCCGTAATAATAACTGAGCATCGGGGCGACGCCGTAGGAATAGCCGGTATATAGGGAGCTTGCAAACATGAGGACATACATGATGATCGTCACGGCGGCAACGCCGCTTTCGCCAGCATAATGCAGCATCGCCCAGTTGAACAGCATGGTGATGATCCCCGTGACCAATGCGGTCGCCATTTCCGAGCACCCGTTTGAGGCCGCGTCCGCAAGGACTCGGAATCGAAAAGCAGGCTTTATAAAGTGGAGCAGGTTCTGCCTGCGGCTGAATAGGAACAGCCCCGCAACGGCGGTGACGGAATATCCAAGGCCGGTAGCCGTCGCCGCGCCGCCGATCCCCTGCTTTAAAACCGCGATGAAAAGGTAATCCAGAACGATGTTCAGCACGCCCCCGGTCACGGTGCAGACGAAAGAAAGCGTCGCTTTCCCGGATGCGATCATGTAGAGGGTGAAATTGTTCATCAAAAGGATCGGGATGGTGAACAATAGATAACGGCGGAGATAGGCGGTGCAGTAGCCCGTTACTGCGGCGGACAGACCCATGCCTCCAAAGACTCGGTCGAGCAGGGCGTAGCCGAGCAGGCACATCGCCAGCCCGACGGCCACATTGACCAGGATCAGGAAGGTGAAATCCTCGCAGGCTTCCTGCGGTTTGTCTTCCCCCATTTTTTTCATGATGACGGCGCTGCCGCCGGTTGCCAACATGGTCGATATCGCGGTCACCAGCTGGATCGCTGGGGCGGTCAGGTTGATGGCGGAAAGCGCGCTGGCGCCGATCAGGTTAGATACAAACAATCCGTCGACCATGGTATAAAAGGACATGAAGACGGACATGGCGATCGTTGGGACCGCAAATTTCAGGACATTCCCCAAAGTGACCGGTTTTTGATAAGCATTTTTTGGTTCCATCATTTTCCTCCTTCGGCTTGCTCCCGGCCCGGGACGCCGGTGGCGGACGGCGCGGGCAAGCCCTTCGATTTTTTCAGGCAGATACCTTACTAAAATCATAAACCGTACAGCTGCTGTACAGTCAAGGGGGTAATTTGAGAAATGGATAAAAAAAGAAAGCTGCTCACCATCGGTCAGTTTGCAGCCCTGCATGGAATCAACAAAAAAACGTTGATGTGGTATGATGAAGTTGATTTGTTCCACCCGGCGCGGATCGATCCCGAAAACGGTTATCGGTATTACAGCTACTATCAAAGCGCTATACTGGAAACCATCCTGCTCCTGCGGGAACTGGATGTGCCGATCGATGAGATCCGGGCCTTTATGAAGGGGCGTTCCGCCGCCAGCATGGAACAGCTGCTGCGGAAACAAATTGGGGAGCTGGAACGGAAGCTGACGCATTTGCAGGCAGTCCGGGAAACGCTGACCTATCATTGCCGGAATATGCAGACGCTGCGGACGATGGATCTGTCAGAGATCCGGATCGTGCGGAAGGACGCGCACCGTCTGGTCACGGTAGATATCGACCCGGAAATGAGCTTTGAGAAACAGGTGGAAACGATCGTTGCAGAAACGAAAAAATATCAGCTGCGGCGGCTGCATGACGCTTCTTATGGAACCATGATCGCGGTGGAAAGCCTGCAAAAGGGCGATTTTACGGATTATTCCAAACTGTTCATCGAGATCCCGTTCCCGATCCGGGACGATGGTCTGCATATACAGCCTGCCGGGGATTACCTGCGCGCCTTTTATCAAGAGTCACCGGAGAATGCCGCCGCCTGTTATCGGAAAGTATTCGACTATGCTGCGGCGCAGGAGCTGATATTGTATGGATCGTCGTATGAAATCATTTTGAACGAGAATGTGATCGACCGCATGGAGGATGCGCTTGTGCAGATCGAGATCCCTGTGAAAAGGCGGGATTAGAGGGGAGGGAAGGCGGCGCGGAGCGCTTTTTTATGTCGCGAAGTGTCACAGGCACGGATTACGCCGTGAAGGAAGGAGTTGCCCCGGAACAGCGCCGTTTTACAGCGAAGGGGGGATTGGCGACGCCCTTCGCTGAAGACGATGCCCCGGGCCGCGTTTCGCTGGCAACTCCCTTAGTCAGCCTTATGGTTGACAGCGCCTCCCGGAGAGGGGGCCAGTCCATGCGGTACGCGCTAAAGCGCGGATTTTTATGGCGCTTCGCGCTTTCTGACGGCGCGGAGCGCATTTCCTATGACGCTTCGCGTCATAGGCGCGTCAGTGCGGGATTGGAAGCTGGCGACCGGCTCCGTTTCCCTTTCAGCCAATCTTCATTTGAAGGCGCAGCCGGTCGGCGATCATGGAGATAAACTCGCTGTTCGTCGGCTTGCCTTTGATGCCGGATACGGTATACCCAAAATAAGATTGCAGGGTTTCCAGATCGCCGCGATCCCAGGCGACTTCGATCGCATGACGGATCGCCCGTTCGACACGGGAGGATGTCGTGTGGTACTTTTTCGCGATGGACGGATACAGGATCTTTGTGATCGCGCCGACCGATTCCATATCATGTACCGCCATCATAATGGCGTCGCGCAGGTATTGATACCCTTTGATATGCGCGGGTACGCCGATCTGATGGATTACTTCCGTGACTTTGATCTCGAGCGCCAGCTCACTGTCCTCGGCAGCGGGCAGGGCCGCCGCGCGTTTGCTGTGCTGTAAGCGGTCCATCAGCACGTCCAGCTCGATCGGTTTGCGCATTACATACCGCACGTTCAGCTGGGCGCACACTGCGTTGGAATCATCCGACGCAAACGCGCTCAGCACGACGATACCGATGCCGGAGTTTTGCAGCCGTTGGATCACCGTCAACCCGTCGACTTCCGGCAGCACCAGGTCGAGCAGCAGCAAGTCCGGGTGCAGCTGCTCCGCAAGCTCGAGCGCCTGCCGTCCGTTGACTGCCGAACCGACCAGCTCCAGCGCCGGGTTCTTCACGAAAGCCTCTTGCAGGGCTACGGCATACTCTTTATCACTGTCAGCTACTAATACACGTATTTTTTGTTCCATGATGTTACAACCTTTCCCACGAGAACGGATTATGCCGCTTCCTGCGACTTCTATAATTTACCATATCTTGGCAGATGCTGCAACAAATTTCCGACATATTTCCCAACAATAGTTCGAGTAGAAAGGACAAATTTTTCCAAAAGTCGCGAAAAATGCTACAAAAATCGGCAAATCCGACAGCATTTGACAGAAACAGCCTTCCGCACGCCGCGAGAAAGGATGCTGCAAAAAGCAGGCCTTTTCAGAGGCTCCGCGCCGTTGGGCGGATTTCTGAAACGACGATGTTTTGCATCCTATTTCCGTCGTCCGGAAAGATCGTAGGGACGCCGGAAAGCGTCCGCGTCCAGACCGTGCTTCTGGTAATCGATCAGCAGGGCGGCGCAGGCGCGGCTATCGCTGCCGGCCTGATGGTGTTCCAACGGGATCTGAAGGAACCGGCACATGGTATCGAGCTTGTGATTGGGGAAGGACGGATAGCACTTGCGCCCCATGCGCACCGTGCAGGCATAGTCGACCTGGTCGCGCCAGCGGATGCCATAGCCGCGCAGGCATTTGAGCAGTACGGACAGGTCGAACGTTGCGTTGTGCGCGACCAGCAGCCCGCTGCTGAAGATTGGTTCCAGCTGCTGCCAGAGCTGGGGGAAGGTCGGGGCTTGCGCCGCCGCCTCCGGCGTGATGCCGGTCAGCTCGATATTGAAGCGGTCAAAATGGGTCTCCGGATCGACCAGGGTCGCAAGCTCCTGCACGATCTCCCCGCCTTCTACGACCGCTACGCCGATCGCGCTCATGCGGTCGTTATAACGGTTTGGGGTCTCAACGTCGAATACGATATATTTCATGGGGGAATGCCTCCTTTTTGCGCCGCGTGGGGCTCGGTTTTGGTTCCATTATAGCAGATTCGGCAGGATGTGCAAGCCCTGTCGAAAAATTCGCGCGGGAGGCTTGACAGGATCCGGCGGATGTGCTATATTTACTGCATAAGTAAATTAGTAAATTACTGCGTAAAGGAGGGGGACCATGAAGATCCCAACGACATTGAAACACAAGCCGGTCATTGTGTCGGAGGAATATGACCATATCGACGGCCGCCACGCCGGAGACTCGGACGCCAAAGGCCTGTCGCTCGGGCTCGCCCAATGGAACGAGCGCGGGAAGGTCGAGATTTCGGCCAAGGTCTGGCGGCATACCGGCGAAAAATGGTCGCGGCAATCCGAAGAGCTGCCGCTGCACCGCGTGCTTGATCTGGCGATCCTGATTTGCCGCGCGCAGGCGCATTTCCGCGAAGCGTACCGCTATCCGAAACTTTATGATACCGAACAGCCGCAGCTCGACCGCATCGGGCTTCAGGGCGGCGCGCTGAATGTTGCCGTCTGCGCCGATAATCCCATGATCGGCGAGGATATCCAGCTGTTCCGGGATGTTTTCGCACGCGACGACGAACTGTTGTCCGAACGCCTGCACCGGCTTGCAGACTTGCTGCTGGGATTGGGATACGGACATCCTGAGCGAGGAGGCGATTGACATGACGGAACGGCAAAAACAGCTCCGTGAGGAATATAAAACGATGAAAAAGCCCATGGGCGTATATCTGTTCCAGTGCCTTGCCACCGGGAAGGCATACCTTGGCGCGACGCCCGACCTGCGCGGCGCGATGAACGGTACGCGGTTCAAACTGGACAGCGGTTTCCACCCATGCAAAAACCTGCTCGCGGATTGGAAACGATATGGCGGCGACGGCTTCCGTGTCGAGGTGCTCGAAGAGCTGCCTTATGACGAAAAGGACGGGACGCGCACCGACTACCGCGACGATCTCGAAGCGCTGCGCGACCTGCTCGCGGAGCGTTATTCCGACCATGAATTTTTGCGCACATTTTAAGCATGCGAAAAGGCTGCACGCAGGATGCAGCCTTTTTATGCGCCGATTTTTGCGCCGATTTTGCGGAGGACGGACGGATACCGCAAGCCATTCTTTCTCCGGGGCGGGGGAGCTTCGCTGCGAAACGCCGTGGACCGGCCTTTGGAGACGAGGCCGCCGTACAGGTGCTGAAAGCCGGGGATGCTTTCCGGCTTGCAATCGATGCACCGCGTTCCATACTGACCGAGCGTGCAAAGGTCTATGAACGGAAAAATGCTGTACCGGAATGTATCCGACGCGCACAGAAAAACCATTACGCCGGACGGCGAAAGGCGCAGGGCTTTGAGGCCGTTTGAGACGCCAGAGCAACGGATCGTTCATGCGAACTGTAATGATACTGCAAGCAATTTATTTTTGGAAATGCGGCAAACGCCGGCGCAAATGGGCGGCAGTCCGGGACTTTGCGGGAAAAACTCGATGATATCTTTCCGCAAGCCCAAGAGAGCCGCGCAGCCGCGCACTAACGATCCCCTGTATGGAAGCCGCTGCCGGCCTGGCCATCTCCAATACCCAGATCAATCCCGGCGCTGCTCAAAAGGATGCTGAAGTGGCGCAGGCCAATCAGGTTCCGCAGGGCGTTCTCCAGCTGCTCCAGTAATCTGGAACCGGAACGGATACGCTCTAAAATCAATCGCGTAAAACCAAAGTTTAGGGGACGGATTCCGCCCCCTCTTTCTTTATTATTATGAAACCGGATATCTGTAAAAGGGTTATGCCATGCTTTTACAAAATTTTCCGAACAGTGGCTTGCAATTTGCTGCGCTATCCGGTAAAATTAAGGTTAAGAGCAAGTCCCCTGCGCCCGCCCGTTGCGGTTTGACCGGGGGCTCAATTTACGGAGAGAGGACGAAAACGAATGAAAAAAAGATGGTTATCCCACGCGCTTGCGTTGGCGTTATGCTGGGGGCTGGCGATTCCGGCGGCAGCGGCGGCGGACAGGACAGCGCCAGACGCGCCGCCCCCGCAGGCATACTTACAAGGTTTTACTGCCGATGGCGCGGGCATGGCGGAAGAGGAAGCCGGGGCCTTCCAAACGCCGCTGCGGCTCGAAGCCGCCACCCCGGCGCCCGGTACATATGGCCCGTACACGATCTCGGGCGCGTCTTATGATGGCACGGCGTATACCGTGACCTTCAGCGCGGCGAAGGTGGAACAGAAAACCGTGCAGATCCGGGATCACTACGACATTGACGACAGCTATTCCGAATATCGACCGGCAACGGTGACGCTGGTCACGATCCGCCCGGACACGTCGGTCACGGTCCTGGAGGGCTATTTTGAATCAGGGCTCGGCTATATGGTACCCGTCGAGGTTGGGTTTTCCGACGGGAATGACCGCTTTACCGCCGAAGTGTTCGGGGTCGTGCAATACATCAAAAGCGGTACCGGGAAGAAAAGCTATGAGTGGGATTTAGCGCCGGATTATGTACAGATGGGGGATCATCTCATCTATGAAGACGCTTCCGCAGCGCAGGGAACGCAAAACGGTTTTACCGATGTGAAAGCCGGGGATTATTACGCCGACGCGGTGAAGTGGGCGGTCGACCAGAAGATCACCAGCGGCACCAGCGCGACGACCTTTTCGCCCGATCGGACCTGTACGACCGCGCAGATCCTGACCTTCCTTTGGAATGCGAACGGCTCGCCGGCGCCGGGGATCCGAAACCCGTTTGCGGACGTGTCTTCCGGGGATTATTACTACAAGCCCGCGCTGTGGGCCTGCGAAAAGGGGCTGGTGTCGGGGAGCAGCTTCCGGCCGGACGATCCCTGCACCCGCGCCGATACCGTGATGTACCTTTGGAAACTGGCGGGCTGTCCGGAAACGGCGGAGGGCGGCAGCTACGCGCCGGTCACGCTCACCGACGGCGGCGGCAGTATCCAATTTGACGCGGCGATCGTAAAAAAGGCGACGGTTCACGAGCGGGCAGACGACGGCAACATAAGCTATCCGGCGACGCTGATTCAGGTACGCCCGGACAGCCGGATGACGCTGGGCGGCGCGCTTCGGAATTACGAAAGCGAGCTTTTCACGCCGGAAGCGCCGTTTATCTACGTTGCCGGTTATTATGGCGAAAGCGGCGAGCTGCTGGCGGAACCGCCAATGGGCGCGCCCCCGCTGTACGAAGGCGTGATCCGGGACGGATGGCCTGCGGAGTACGCGACGTATGACGCGCTGAAACTGCTTTCGGTCAAAGATCCGGACGGCGACCCGTACTTTTTAACGCTGGAAACCAGCAGGTCAGCGCTTGACGCGATCGAGGTTTTGGTTTCCTCGGGCTTCACGGACATTGACCCCAATTCCGGTTATGAACCGGCGATTGCCTGGGCGGTCGAGAAGGGGATCGCCAGCGGCACGAGCGCCGGGAAGTTCTCGCCGAACAGCATCTGTACCCGCGGGCAGATCGCGACCTTCCTGTTCCGCGCATACGGGAACTAAATCGCTGAACGGACGCAAAATTAAACCAGACGCAAAAAGACCTTCTGCCGTGAAAGCGGCGGAAGGTCTTTTTGCGATGCAGCAGCGGAGCCGTTCGACGCCTTTCTGCATCTTTTTTGCAGCCATTACCACACCGAAATCGAAAATTCGCCCGAAATTGGTCGGATGCTAAAATTTATAGCCCGTATATGCAAAGCATGGCAGGGGGATGCTGATAAACAGGAAGCCAAATGCTTCCGGCGCGAAAACCATGTGGAAGGAGCTGTTCAGGATGCAGCTGAAAGTAGAGATTTGCGGAGTCAATACGGCAACGCTTGCAGTGCTTTCTGCCGAAGAAATGGATACGCTGCTGCGCAGGGTCAAGGATGGCGACAAGGCGGCGCGGGAAAAGCTCATCAACGGGAACCTGCGGCTGGTGCTTTCCGTGATACAGCGTTTTGGCGGACGCGGCGAGCCGGTCGACGACCTGTTTCAGGTGGGATGCGTGGGGTTAATTAAAGCGATCGACAATTTCAATGTCGATCTTGGCGTGCGTTTTTCCACCTATGCCGTGCCGATGGATGTACATAGGTGAAAAAGGGCGGGAGCCTTCACTCAGCGTCCAGATTTGCCGCCCGTTCCGCAGCCTCTTGCGCCATTTTGGCGATTTCTGCATCGATCGCGGCCTGCTCCTGACATAGCGGGCCACGGGGCCGACGCACGGCAGCAGGCCCAGTACAAGGAATAAAATGTGGGGAGGTTTTATCATGGTTGCCACTCTTTTTCAATCGGGGCTGCTAAGCGGAAACCGGGCCCCGGCGTGCCGGGGCCCATGGTTTTACCGGATCCGTCTGCCACGCAGGAAGACCGCCTGCACGGCAAGCGCATCATTTAAGAGGAGGAGGTTTGCGGTTTTGCCCGGCTCAATGCTGCCGAAGCGGTCGTAAACGCCGATCGCCCTGGCAGGGTTCACGCTGGCGGCTTTGACTGCCGAACCAAGCGGGATCTGCATCTCCCGCACGGCGGTGCGCATGCAATCCAGCAAATTGGTCACCGACCCGGCAATCGTCCCGTCGGTCAGCGTCGCGCGGTTGCCCGCCACGGTCACCTGCTGCCCGCCAAGGGAATACGAGCCGTCGGCAAGCCCTGCGGCCATCATGCTGTCGCTGATCAGGATGACCCGGCCGTCGCCGAACGCCCGGAAGGTCAGCCGCACCGCGGCGGGGTGGACATGAACGCCGTCGGCGATCAGCTCGACCGCGTCGGCAAGGTCGCACGCCGCGCCGATCAGCCCCGGCGCGCGGTGGGAATACGGCAGCATGGCGTTGTACAGGTGGGTCACCTGCCGCGCGCCCGCTTCAAAAGCGGCCTTCGCGGTATCATAGTCAGCGGCGGTGTGCGCCAGCGAGATCCGCACCTCGTCCGCCAGCTCGCGGATGAAATCCAGCCCGCCCTCGACCTCGGGGGCCACGTCGCACAGCCGGAACAGCCCGCCCGAACGCGTTTGCAGCCGCCGGAACAACGCCGCGTTGGGCGGTTGGAGATACGCCGCATTCTGCGCCCCCTTCTTGCTTTCCGCGAAGAAGGGGCCTTCCATATTGATCCCGACCAGCTCCGCGCCGTCGTCTTCGGTGCGATAGGCGGCGGCTGCGTCCACGATCCCATTCAATATTTCCTCCGGATAGGTCATGGTCGCGGGGCAGATCGCCCCAACGCCCACCGACGCCTGATAACGGGCGATCGCGGAGATCGCCTCCGCTGAGCCGTCGCAGAAATCATAGCCCGCGCAGCCGTGGAAGTGCAGGTCGACCAGCCCGGGGATTGCGGTCAGCCCGGAAGCGTCAAGCCGTTCGCCGCCTGCCGCAGCCGAGAACCGTCCGTCTTCGATGCCGATATCACCAGTGCGGAAGCTGCCGTCCGGCTGGAAGACGTTGGCATTTTGAATGACCATGGTTTCACCTCTGTACGCACAGATGGAAAGCCGCGTCGTCAACGATCACGATCGCGTTCGGGTGGAGCTGGAGCGCCGAAAGCGGTACCTGCGGCGTGATGGGGCCGAAGAGCCCGTCCCGCACGGCCTGCGCCTTATCCTCGCCCGAAATGACGGTCAGGATGCGGCGCGCGTGCAGGATGGTGCGGATACCCATAGAAAACGCCTGCCGCGGCACCTCGTCGGCGGAAGCAAAAAAGCGTTTGTTTGCCTCAATGGTACTTTCGGTCAGGTCGACGAGCTGGGTGCCCTTCGAGAAGCAGTCCGCCGGTTCATTGAAGCCGATGTGTCCGTTCCGCCCGCAGCCGAGCAGTTGGAGGTCGACTCCGCCAAGGCTTTCGATGAGCGCGTCATACCGCGCGCATTCCGCGTTCGGGTCGGCTGCGACGCCGTTCGGCAGGTAGGTGTTTTCCGGCTTGATGTTGACCAGCCCGAAAAGATGCTCCCGCATGAAATGATCATAGCTTTGCGGGTCGCTCGCAGGCAGCCCACGGTATTCGTCAAGGTTGACCGAGACCACCTCGGAAAAATCGAGGTCGCCCTGCCGGTGACGCTCGACCAGTTCCTGATACGTGCCGATGGGGGAAGAACCGGTCGCCAGCCCAAGCACACTGTCCGGCTTGTAAACGACCTGTGCGAAAATGACGTTTGCCGCCTTGCGGCTAAGTTCCTGATAATCCTTTGCACGAACGATCTTCATAGGGAAATACTCCTTTTCCATTCTCCAAATTATTGACGTCCCGGAAGGTACGCCGCCCTTCATCCCGCCGTCGTTTTGGCGGGATGAAGCTGCGCGCAAAAACGTTGACGGACGCGACCTTTCCCCGCCGCAGCGGAAAAAGGGTTTCCAAAGGGATGTATCCCTTTGGCGCCGTCCGCGCAGGACCGGGGTCTGGGGCGGAGCCCCAGCGCTCCATGCGGTTAGAAAAGGGGGCGGACGATCGGGTCCGCCCCGCTTTGGGGGATCCTGCCCTTCCGGACAAGACCGGTTTACATCAGTTTCTTAAATTCGTCCGCGACATGCTGTACCTGCGTGCCGACAACGACCTGAACAGACGTTTTGCTGGGCCGGATCACGCCCGCGACGCCCGCAGACTTAATCTTCTTCTCGTCCACCAGCGTATAGTCCTTGATCTCAAGGCGCAGGCGGGTGATGCAGTTGTCGACCGAGGTCACGTTGTCCTTGCCGCCGAGGCCTTCCAGGACGACCTTCGCGATCGCGGTGAAATCGTTGTTGGCGAGCACGATCTTGGTTTCGTCCGCCATCTCGTCGTCGTCCTCACGGCCTGGGGTCTTGAGGTCGAGCGCAACGATCGCCACGCGGAATACGATGTAGAAGATCACCGCCGCCGCAATGCCAAGCGGGATGATAAGCCAAGTCTTCGCCGCCGCCGGGAGCGCTGCGGAGAAGAGCAGATCGGTCGCGCCTGCCGAGAACGAGAACCCGGCGCGGAAGCCAAGCAGCACGGTAACGGCGGTAAAGACGCCGTACAGCAGCGCGTAGATCAGATAAAGCACGGGCGCGAGGAACATAAAGCCAAATTCAAACGGTTCGGTGACGCCGCAGACGAACGCGCAGAGCGCCGCGGAGGCGACCAGGCCGATCGCGATCTTGCGCTTTTCCGGCTTGGCGCAGTGTACAATCGCGAGCGCCGCGCCGGGGATACCGAACATCATGCAGGGGAAGAAACCGGACATGTACATACCAAGGCTCCAGCCGACCTCCGCCGAGGTCTCGCCCGCCCAGAAGTGGGTCAGGTCGCCGATGCCGATGGTCGGGAACCAGAACACGTTGTTGAGCGCGTGGTGCAGGCCGGTCGGGATCAGCAGACGGTTGAGGAAGGCGTAGATACCGGCGCCAACCGCATCCATCGACAGGATCGCGTTGCCGACTGCGACGAGTACGCCGAACAGCAACGGCCATACGAACAGCAGCACTGCAGAGGCGACGATGGAAACGACCGCCGTCACGATCGCAACGCAGCGCTTGCCGGAGAAGAACGCGAGCCAATCCGGCAGCTTGGTGTTTTTAAACCGGTTGTAGCAGAACGAGCCGATCAGGCCGGCAAGGATACCGATAAAGGCGTTTTGCACCTTGTCGAATGCGAGGACCTTGGTCGCGTCCTCGGCGATGCTGGGGATCAGAGTGGTGACGACGCCAGTGCTGAGCAGCTTGGTCATCATCAGCCAGGACACCAGGCCCGCAAGGCCCGCCGTGCCGTCATGGTCGTCGGCCATGCCGACCGCCACGCCGACTGCGAACAGCAGCGCCATCATTGCGCCGTCGATCAGGGAAAGCGACGCCTGCACGAGGAAAAAGCCGATCGTCTGCGCCATGCCGACGACTTCGCCGCCCTGCATGGTTGAGGGGCAGAGCCAGTAACCGATGCCGGACAGCACGCCCGCGATGGGGAGCACCGCGACCGGCAGCATCAACGATTTGCCGAGTTTTTGCATAAACTTCATCATAATGTTTACCCTCTCCTTCTGTAGCTTCCACACTTGTGAAAAGATACCAAAAATGTAAGTCCGTTCCGGGTACGGGCCATCCTTTCAGCCGATGCCCGGCGGGCTTTGGCGGACGCGTCCGGCCAGCCGAAAGCCGCTCCCCTGTAAGCGGTTTTCGGACCTGGCGGGGGACGCCTTCGCCGGGACAGGCCCGTCTGGAGACCATCCAAACGACGGCTGGCCGGGGCCTGATCCCGCCGGGCGGCGGTTTTCAGGTCCCCAGACGAGCCTGCCATATATTGCACGCCCGCATTCCCAACAGGCGCATCAATACGGGATCAAACGCGGAAAAAACGCGTGAAAACAGGTCTGTCAGATCAGGCCGATCTCGCGAAGCGTCGCTTCGAGCTTCTGCGCGTCCTCTTCTTCGCTGGCGCCGTCGACGGTGAACTTCACGGTCATGCCGCCCTTGATGCCAAGCCCCATGACTGCCATCATCCGGCGGGCGTCGGCTTCCTTCGCGTCGGTCGCGATCTTAACGGAGCTGCCCATGGAGCCGACCGCCTTGCAAAGCTGGCCTGCCGGTCTTGCATGGATGCCGAGGGGGTCCGTGATGGTGAATTCGAGCTGTTTCATAGTTTGAGACTTCCTTTCTGAACTGTGGTTTGGAATTCCGGTGTTTGCGGGCCGCCGTTCCCGGCGGCTGATTATTTTTGCAAGGTCAGCAGCGGTCCCAGCGCCGCAACCGTTGTTCCCGTATGGGCTTCGACCGAAGCGAATGCTTCGGAATTGCAGATGATGACAGGGACGATCGGATCGTAACCCTCGGCGCGGATAGCGTCTAGGTCGAATTCGATCAGCAGGTCGCCTTTTTTGACCGCATCCCCGTTCCCTTTATGTATCGTAAAGTATTTCCCCGCCAGCTTGACCGTATCCAGCCCGATGTGTATGAGCACGTCGGCGCCTTCGGCGGAATGCAGGCTGACCGCGTGGCCGGTATCGAACATCAGTTCGACCTTGCCGTCCACGGGGCTGACGACGCGTCCCTCGGAGGGCCGCACGGCGGCGCCTTTCCCGAGGATCTCCTCGCTGAAGGTGGGGTCGTCCACTGCGCCGAGGGGTACGGCCTCGCCCGCGAGAGGGGCGGCGACCTCGAAGAGGGCTGCGTGGAGCCCCAGTTTTTCTTTCAGCTTACCAAACATGGCGTATCCTTTCCACGTCCGTGGGCAGGCGGGGCCTGCGGTGCGCAGCCAACAAAAAACCAAACCCCGATCCTCTCGATCGCTCGAAGTATCCCGTGATCTGGTTTCACCTGCCGGAACCGTAACGTTCCCGAATATAGCGTTAAGTTATGGTATAATCATACCAGCCTTTTCCTGTATTTTCAATAGGGAAAACGTACAGTTCTATTGTAAAGGATTTGTAAACAATCGACAAATTTTGTGGATTTTGAGCAAATTGCGGAAAAATCGCGGGACGGTTTTTTGTGGAATTTGAGCCGTTTTCGGCGGCGTTCTCACAGCTTGCGGGCGGCGGCGCATGAAAGCGGGCGGCGTGCCCAATGGGGAACAGCCACCCGCAAACGGCGCGCCGGGACAGGCAGCGTCAGCCGGAGCAGGCGGGGATCAGCCGGCAGTACTGAAACTCCGCGGCCAGCTGTCCATTGTCGCGCAGCCACGCGAGGTAGGAACGGAGGGTGCTGCCCACCGGCGCGTACCGGGCTTACTGCCGCCGGATGCTGGGACGGAACAGCTTCTTTTTCAGCAGCCGCCAGTTGAACGGGATCAGGGGATACAGATAGCACTGGCCGTCGAAAGTTTTATTTGAGATAAGGATGACCAGGATCGCGGCCAGTCCGCCGATCAGCCCCCACAGCCCGAACGCCGCGGTCAGGACGAGCAGCCCGAGCCGCATGAACTTCATCGCGTAGCCAAGCTCCCAGCTGGGCTGGTTGTAGCCGCCGAGCGCGACGAGGGCCATATACAGCATGGTTTCCGACGAAAACCAGCCGGATTGTACGGCGAAATCGCCGACGACGATCCCGGCGATCAGAGACAGCGAGGTGGTCAGCATGGAGGGCGTGGAGAGCGTCGCGAGCTTGAGCCCGTCAATCCCGATTTCAAGGATCAGCAGCTGCCAGAAGATCGGCACGGCGGGCGGCTCGGAGGGCAGCAGAAAGGCCAGGCTTTCGGGCAGCCACGCCGGGTTTTCGGTGAGCAGCAGCCAGACGGGCGTGAGCAGGAGCATCAGGAGGAGCACAAAGTAACGCGTCAGGCGCAGGTAGGCGCCGGTGAGCGGCGGGAAATAGAAATCATTGGCTTCCTCGAGCACGTCAAAAATGGTGGTCGGCAGCGTCATGCAGGCGGGCGCGTTGTCGACCAGTATAACCACGTCGCCCTCCAGGATCTGCGCGGCGGCGGCGTCGGGGCGCTCGGTGTACTTGAACTTGGGGAAAGGGTTGAACCACTTGTGCCGGAACAGGATCTCCGACAGGCTTTCCTGATTCATGGTCAGCGCGCCGACGTTGGCGTCTTCCAGCCGGGCGCGCAGCTTTGCGAGCAGTTTGGGGTCGGCGGCGCCGTCGAGATAGCAGAGCGTGACGTCGGTTTTGGACAGCGTGCCGACCGAATGGTATTCCATCCGCAGCTGGGGCGAACGGATGCGCCGCCGGATGAGAGCGCAGTTGAGCACCATGGTTTCTACGAAGCCGTCGTGGGAGCCGCGCAGCACCTTGTCCTTTTCGGGTTCGGCGGTGTCGCGCTGCGGATAGGTGCGGATATCCAGCAGGATCGCGGCGTTGAAGCCGTCGACCAGCAGGCAGGTCTGCCCGGAGAGCACCGCCGTCAGGACGTTCTGCCCGTCGGTCTCAAGCGCCGCCTCGCAATAGGGCACCGCGCGGGCAAGGAACGCCTCCGGGCTTTGGAAGGCGGGGTCGTTCGCCGCGAGCGAGTAGAAAAATTCGAGCAGTTTTTCAAACAGTTCGTCTTTGATGAAGCCGTCGATCAGGTAAAACGCGGCGTCCCTTCCGCCGACCTGTACCGGGCGGCGGATCAGGTCGAAGCTCTCGTCCAGATGGAGCGCGCTGGAAAGGTCGCGGTCGTTTTGGGCAAAGTTTCGGGTCATGTGGCGCATTCCTTTCAAGAATTGGTGATTTTGGGATAGTATGCGCAGGAATTTGCGTTCCATGCGCGGGAACGCCCGGCGGCGATGTTAATAAGTTGTTTAAAGTTGTTCCCTTGCGCGGCGCGCCGATCTGGTGTAAAATAAGGATAAAGGAGTGATTTGTTATGTCGGAAAGGCGCATCGAAAAGAGTATAAGGCGCATCGAAAAGAAGATCGCGTCGTCGGCGCCGCTGTATATGGCGGCGGCGGTCTGGCCTGTGATGGCGCTGCTCACGCCGCTGTACCGGCTGGGCCCGGCGGTGCTGACGCTGGCGCTGTCGGCGGCCGCCTACCGGGCGGGGGTCAAGCTGTTCCCGCCGACGGTTGTCTCGATCCCTGCGCCAGAGAAGCCGATCCGCACCGGTGAGGCGGCGACCGACGCCATGCTGGAAAAGGTGCGCAGCGATCTGGCGCTGCTGCCGCAGCTGGACGATTTTATCGAGGATGAGGCGTTGTCCGCCTGCATCCGCCGGATGGAGCGCGCGGGCGCGGGCATTTTGCACGAGGTCTCCGAACGGCCGGAGAAGGCGCGCCAGATCCGCCGGTTCGCGGAGTATTATCTGCCGACTTCGATCAAAATATTGTCCGCATACGCGCGGATGGAGCAGCGGCCGGGCGAAAACGCCGCCGAGCTGCGGCGGGAGGTCGAGCAGAACGCCGAAACGATCGCAAAGGCGTTCGAGGCGCAGCTGGACAGCCTGTTTGAAAGCGAAGCGATGGATATTTCCATCGATATCGAAGTATTAAAGGATATGCTGAAGGGCGACGCCCTGAACTGATCCGCGCAGCAAATAGGGAGGAACGGAAAAATGGATGAAAACCTGTTGAAAGATTTGGGAGAGATTGAGGCTCCGAGCCTGACGCTGGACCTGGCCCCGGCGGAGCCGGAGGAACCGAAGGCCGCGCCGCCGGTCACGGTGGAGGAAACGCCGCTGAGCGAGGCCGAGCGCAAAATGGTGCAGGATTTCGCGCAGCAGATCGACCTGCATAACTCGGCAATGATCCTGAATTACGGCGCGGCGAGCCAAAAGAAGATCGCCGATTTTTCGGGCTCGGCGCTGGAAAGCGTCCGCACGAAGGATCTGGGCGAGGTCGGCGGCATGATCGCGGGGCTGGTCAGCGAGCTGAAAGGCTTCGACGCCGCCGCCGAGCAGCCGAAGGGGCTGCGGGGGCTGTTCCGCAAGGCGGGGAACCAGCTCGACGAGCTGAAAACGAAATACGCCAGGGCGGAGACGAATGTCGAATCGATCGCCCGGATGCTCGAAGGGCATCAGGTGACGCTGCTCAAGGACATTAAAATGCTCGATAAGATGTACGAGAAGAACCTCGTCTATTTCAAGGAGCTGACCATGTATATCCTTGCCGGACGGCAGAAGCTGGAGGAGGCGCGCAGCAGGGAGCTTGCCGCGCTGGTCGCGAAGGCGAACGCCTCCGGGCTGCCGGAGGACGCGCAGGCGGCGCGCGATTTCGACGACCTGTGCAACCGGTTCGAGAAAAAGCTGTACGACCTTGAGCTGACCCGTACCATTTCGATCCAGATGGCCCCGCAGATCCGGCTGGTGCAGAACAACGACGCGATGATGGCGGAAAAGATCCAGTCGTCGATCGTGAACACCATCCCGCTCTGGAAAAGCCAGATGGTGCTGGCGCTTGGGCTGGCGAATTCGCAGCAGGCGATTGAGGCGCAGCGCGCGGTGACCGACATGACCAACGAGCTGCTGAAAAAGAACGCGGCGGCGCTCAAGCAGGGTACGATCGAGGCGGCGCGCGAGAGCGAGCGCGGGATCGTGGACATCGAGACCTTGCAGCAGACCAACCGCAGCCTGATCGAAACGCTGGACGAGGTCGTCAAGATCCAGTCCGAAGGGCGGCAGAAGCGCGCCGCCGCCGAGGAGGAGCTTGGCAAGATCGAGGGCGAGCTGAAGCAGAAGCTGCTGGAAATATCCAACCGGTAAAGGGGGCGACGCCGTGAAACGGCTCAAAAAACGATCGACGGCGGCGCTCGTGCTGGTGTTGGCGGCGGTGCTGTCGGTCTTCGGCGGGGGCGGCTGGAAGCTCCGGCAGGAGCGCGCGGCGGCGGAAACCGTGTTTTATGAAGGCTCGGCGGGCTTCTCGGTCTATAACGACCTGCTCGAACTGCGCGAGGCCGGGTACAACCTGCTGCGGATTTCCGAATCGGTCGGGGGCGCGGACGAGGAGCAGCGCGCGGCGGCGTCCGCGTGGGCGCGGCTGGACGAGGCGAAAACGCCGGAGGCTTACGCGGCGGCTTATCAGGAACTGTCGCAGGCGGTCGCGGCGCTGGACAATGCGCTGACGGTGGAAAACGCCGCCCTACCGGACGGCTGGACGCGGCAGCTGCGCAGCTTTGACGAATATGCCAGCCACCTGCGCTTTGACAGTTATTATGATGAAAAGACGGCGGCTTATAACCGCCTGCTCGACGACCCGCTGACCGGGCTGGTCGGGCGTTTGACCGGCTGCGGCGAGATGCCGCGCTTCTCGGAAGGCCGCTGAAACGGCGTTCCGCATTGCGAAGGGAGGAGCCATGAAACGGAAATTTGCAGTCCTGTCCGTGCTGCTGCTGATCTTTACGGTCTTTGCAGGGGCGGCGGGCATCCCGCCCGCGCCGACCTCCGGCTTTATCGTCGATAACGCCGAGGTACTGGACGCCGCGACGGTCTCCGACCTGAACGCGCGCGGTTCGGAGACCGATTACGCAACGGGTACGGCGGTGGTCGTGATCACGACCGATTACACGGGTACCTATTCGATTGACGAATACTGCGACGCGGTGTTCGACGAGTGGGAGATCGCGGATGGGCTGGTGCTGACGCTTGCCATCGGCGACGATGATTATTATGCGATGCCAAGCGCGGAACTCGAACGCTACCTGACGGCAAATAAGGTGCAGGACATCCTGGACGAGTCGCTCGAGCCGGATTTCGCGCGCGGCGACTATAACGCGGGCGTACAGAAGGTTTACGGCGCGTTCTGCGAGGAGATCGAGGCGCTGTATCAGCAATACGGGCAGGCGCCGGACGCGTCTGCGCAGAGCGGCGTGACCGCGCCGCAGCCGACCGTCCCGCAGACGGTCGCGCGGCCGGAGGAGAAGCGCGGCGGCTTAATGATGACGCTGGGCAATGCCGTGCTCACGCTGGTGATCGTGCTGGTGTTGGTACTGGCGCTGGTCGGCGCGATGCTCCGCCCGCGGAGACGGCGCGGGGGATTTTTTGGCGGCGGTTATCCGCCCCCACCCCCGCCGCCGAGACGTAGCTTTTGGGGCGGGCTGTTCGGGCCGCGCCGTCCGAGACGTCCGCCTCCGCCACCCCCGCCTCCTCCTCGCGGAGGCCCGGGCGGCTTCGGCAGCTTTGGCGGCTTCGGAGGCTCGGGGCCGCGTCCGGGCGGCGGCTTTGGAGGTACAGGGCCGCG
>CAJUGU010000070.1:0-17529 GCA_910586105.1 uncultured Eubacteriales bacterium
CGTCCGCCCCTCTGGACTCCCGCGATGCTGCGCATCGCCTGTACCGCCTGCGGGCGGGGAAATGGCAGCGGAACCGAACCGATCAGCAGGTTTCATTTTACGGTGGGAACGGGCGGTTGTAAGGGGCGACCGCACCCGCGCAGGACACACAAAAAATGCCCGGCCCCATTTGGCGTTGGGGTTCCGGGCCTGTCAGAATGCGGCGCAGCCGCTGTGCGTTTTAAAGGAAGGTTGTGCAAAGCAGAAACAGATAACCGGCGTAGACCGCAAGCAGCGCAATCCCCTGCCAGCGGCGGAAGCGTTCCGTCAGCAGCGGCGGGACGATCGAAAGCAGGCAGACCGCGAAGCACGCCGGGAAATCCAGACGGATCGACTGCTCCGCAATCGGCAGGCTCCCCTGCGAGATCACGCTGGCCACCGGAAGGATCAGCGTCAGGTCGATGACGTTCGCGCCGATGATGTTGCCGATCGACAGCGAGGACTGCTTTTTCGCGATCGCCGTCAGCGTCGTAACCAGCTCAGGCAGCGAAGTGCCGATCGCAATGATCGTAACGCCAATGATCCCTTCCGGAACGCCAAGCATCCGGGCAAGCTCGCTGCCATTATCGACTAGCAGCTGCGCGCCGAGTACGATGCCGACCGCGCCAAGCGCAAATTTGATTAGGTTCAGCCCCAGCCCGCCTTCCGGCTTTCCGCCGCCGGAGGCCGCGCCGATCGCGCGCTGGGCGTCCCGCACGTTCTCCCAAATAAAGATGGCAAAGACCGCAAGCAGCAGCAATCCGTCGCGCGTGCTGAGCGCGCCGCCGCCGGTGAGCAGATAAAGCATCCCCGCCGCAAGGATCATGAGGAGCCCCTTGAACGCGAACTTCGACCGTTTCATCACGCTGGGCATGCAAAAAATGGAAATGCCCATGATCAGCCCAATGTTGGCTGTGACCGAGCCGACCGCGTTGCCGATCGCCATATCGGTTTTGCCCTGTGAAGCGGCGATGCAGGACACCAGCAGCTCCGGCAGCGTAGTGGCAAGGCTGACGATGGTCGCCCCGATGATGAATTTGGGGATGTGGAACGCTTCCGCGATCCAGGATGCGGCGTCAACGAACGCGTCGCCGCCCTTGACGATGAGCGCCACGCCGAGCAGGAACAGCAGCACGATCACAACAGTAGGCATAATTCCGACCTCCGATTTTTGGGGACGCTGCGCCGGTGCGGCGGAAAGGCCGGACAGCCCCGCTGCAGGGCCGTCCGAAAGAAGGCCGCGAGCGGCGCGCCGACAACATTCCAGCCTGCGAAGCCAGGTCCGGTATCTTTTCCATGTATCCCATATCCTAGCATAGCCACAGGGCGGATGTCAAGCAAAAGAAGGAAAAAACGTTCGCCGAAAAATGCGGCTTTCCCCGGACATTTTTCGCGGGTCGCAGATGGACAGGCCGCGCCGCGCGGGACGGGTCAGGCGCCCGCCGCGCCGTCCGCCTGCCAGCCCTTGCAAACGTCTACCCAGCCGAGCGGCCTGGCGTAGGCTTCCAGCTCCGGGATCGTCAGCTCGATCGCGCTGTTGCTGCTGCCGCACGCGGGGAATACGGTCTCGAACCGGCGAAGCGATTCGTCTAAATAGACCTGCACGCCGTCGTTGACGGCAAACGGGCACACCCCGCCGACGGCATGTCCGACCAATGCGGCGGCTTCGTCATGCCCCAGCATTTTGGCCTTCGCCGCGAACCGCGCCTTATATTTCGGATTATCGATCCGCGCGTCGCCTGCCATCACGATCAACGCCACGTCGTCCTGTACGCGGAAGGACAGGGTCTTCGCGATCCGCGCCTCCGCAACGCCCAGCGCAAGCGCGGCAAGCGCTACCGTCGCGCTTGAGGCGTCGAACTCCTGTATACGATCCTCTATCCCCTGCTCCCGGAAAAATTCCCGGACCCGCTGGATTGACATAATAATCCCCTCCATGAAATTTGAATTACACGGTTCCGGATCGCAGGACGCACATCGGCGGGAAGCGTCCCCGCCGACGGATCTGCGCCGGTTTCCGAACAGGTTTATTGTACCACACGCATCCGGGGAACACAACCGCAAATCTCCGGGAACGGCGCAGGACGCGACCGCAAACCAGCTTTCCCGGCGGCAGGAATCCTCCGTCCACAGTAGAAGATTTGTCTTCCCGAAAAGGCCGCGCACGGATCCGCCGAAACGTCGCCGTATGCAGAAGGTTTCCATTCCCCCAACGGGGACTCACGGAGCCTTGCGGCGCGGCCTTATCCCTGCCGCGGCTGCGCCCCATCCCGCGTTGCGGCGACGCACAAGACCGCCGCGAACACGCCGAGCGCCAGAAAGCACGCCTGAAACAACGGTGACGCGGTATCCGCGTCCAGCGCCATCACCAGCGCGTTTTGAAAGGAATGGAACGCGGTGCAAAGCAGCACGCTCCGGGTCAATCCATAGATCGCCGTCAGGCAAAAGCCGGTCAGCACGCCGATCAGCAGGTAAGCCGGGAAGCTATAGCCCTGCCGCACCGCTCCCGGCTGGATAAAATACGGCAGGTGCCAGCCGACCCAGATCAGGCTGACCAATACGGACGCGGGCAGGACGGAAAACCGTCGCCGCAGCACCGGCAGCAGATAACCGCGCCAACCGGCTTCCTCCAAGCCGCCGCCGAGCAGGCACTGGGCCAGCAGCAGCCCGGGAAAGGCGGGGTTGAGGGTGCGCGTGCGGAACCATGCAAAGTTGAGGTATTGCAGCAGGAACAGCGAACCGGCCAGCAGCCAGTTCACCGGTCGCGTCGGCGCGCCGAGGAAGAACGCGGCAAGCCTGCGCTCCCGGAACAGCGGTTTGCGGAGCAGCACCACCGCCATCAGCAGCGGCGACGCGCTTTCGAGGAAGTCAAGCGCTGTGAACGCCGCCATCTGCGCAAAGCCTTCGGGCTGCGCCAGGCGTCCCATCCCCCAGACGCAGCCCCATGTGATTACGGTCACGCCAACCAGAAAGCAAGCGGCCTGTTTGCGGGTTTGATCTTGGATCATATGTATCCACCTCCGGGGTATAGTGTACGCCGTTTCCGCGATCGGCTCCACCGCCTTGCGGCTGCGATCGCAAAACTGCGGCAAATTTGCGGTTGCGGATATAAAAAAACGGCAACCCTCCGGTTGCAGGCGCAGGCTTTCGCATAAAGCAGCCGCTTCGCGCGGTCCCGCGCGGGGACAAAAAAACAGGTCGGACGGCGCGCGTCCAACCTGTCAAAATGCCTGCGTTTGGTTCGGGTATCCCGGCGGGATGCCGCGCCTTGCGGACGGCAGGGCTTCTGCCAGTCATGCGCAGGGACGGCGGGCATCATTCCTCGTCGTCGTTCTCCCAGTTATGCCAGACGTTCTGCACGTCGTCGTTGTCTTCGAGACCGTCGAGCAGCTTACGCATTTTCGCGCGGTCGTCCGGATTGTCGAGGGTGATATAATTCTGCGGCACCATCTCGATCTCCGCCTGTGCGAAAGTCAGGCCCTTCTGTTCGAGGGCTTCGCGGACGGCCGAAAAATCGTCCGGCGTGGTATAGATCTGATAGCTGTCGTCATCGGCCTGGAAATCCTCCGCGCCTGCGTCAAGGGCGGTCATCATGGTCTCGTCCTCGTCGAGCTCGCCGCGTTCGACGACCAGCACGCCCTTTTGGTCGAACTGCCAGCCGACGCACCCGGTCGCGCCCATGCCTGCGCCGAACTTATCCAGCATATGGCGCACATCGGCGGCGGTGCGGTTGCGGTTGTCGGTGAGGGTCTCGACGATTACGGCGACGCCGCCGACGCCATAGCCTTCATAATTGATAGCTTCATAATCGACCGCGCCGGTCGCGCCCGACATTTTATCGAGCAGGCGTTTAATGTTATCGTTCGGCATGTTGTTTGCCTTAGCCTTCGCGATCACATCGCGCAGGCGGCTGTTGTTGTCAGGGTTCGCAGAACCGCCTTCTTTGCAGGCGATCGCGATCTCGCGGCCAATCTTGGTGAAGATCTTTGCCCTTTTCGCGTCATTTGCACCTTTGCGCTTTGCGATGTTATGGAATTTGGAATGTCCCGACATATAAAAACTCCTTACTACAAGAAAAATTAACTCTTGCACCATTCTATCAAATTTTTACGCATTCCGCAAGATGTTTTTGCATAACCGCCGATTTTTTGGCTATACTAACCTCGCGCGGCCAAAGCGCCGCCCAAAAAACTTTCCATTTTGAGAGGTGAACACACATGAGCCAGAAGAACAACCAGCAGCAGAATCAGCAGAACCAGCAGAATCAGCAGAACAATCAGCAGCAGAACCAGAAGAACAACCAGCAGAACGGCTAACGCCGCTGGAGCGTTTTTCGACGAAGGGCTGATGAAATGGGCGCGGGCGACCGTGCGCGTTTGACCGGCGCTTCCTTTTTAAACACGCAGCCGGGTTTTTTCCGACAGGAAGGCTCGGCTGCGTTTTCCATGCCCGAAAAAAAACGGCGGGAAGGGGCGACCGGCAAAGTTCAAGGCAGGCGGAGCGTTCAAGCGGTCTGCGCGTCTGCGATCACGGCGTAAAGCGCATTCAGGCGGTCATATTCGCCTTTGAGGAAGAGCCAGCCGAAAAGGGTCTCCAACCCGGTCGCGTAAGCATATTCCGCATGCGTCGACGATTTCGGGATGGTTTTAGGCCGTGCGTTGCGGCCATGGCGGAAGGCCGTTTGCTCCTCCTCCGTCAGCAGCGGCAGGATCTGCTGCGCGGCTTCATACTGCGCGGCGGCGCGCACCAACCGGACGGTACTGCTATGCAGCCCATGCGCGGTGTGCAGCCCGCAGGTCACGAGCCTGCCGCGGGTCATCAGCTCATAGACCCCGTCGCCGATGTGTGCCAACGCCAGCGCGCTCATTTGCCGGAGGGCGGCGTCGTCCAGTTGTGGTCTCAAAAAATCCTGCATCTGCAAAACCTCCAAAAATGCAAACATTGCCATACGGCGCGAGGGATAGCGCGCCCGTCCCGGCGGGAAAACTGAGCGCAGGGCGCAAGCGGGCCGGCCGCCCGCCGCATCGCCTTCCCGGACGAGGCCGGAAACAGCCCGTCGCGCGCCGAATGGCGGGCCGGACAGCTTTATTATACACGTCCGCCCGGCGGTTTGTAAAGCAGATTTCAGGAAACGGAGACGAAACATGGAACTTTTGAACTTAAACGAAAAAAGCTTCACGCCCGAGCTGGAAAACGCACGGGTGCCGGTTCTCGTAGACTTCTGGGCGCAGCGGTGCCCGCACTGCGTCGAGCTGGCCCCGCGTTTGGAACGCATCGCGCAGGAGGCAGGCAGCCGCGCCAAGCTCTGTAAGGTCAACGTCGACGAAGAACCGGCGCTTGCGGCGCGGTTTGGGATCACGAGCATCCCGACGATGCTGTTTTTCGAGGGCGGCGAGCTGACCGGACGCATGGTCGGCGCGCGGGACAGCAGCGAGATCCGTTCCGCGCTGAGGCTTTGAACTCCCAGCGCATGATTTCCCAGACACGGCAGGAGCCGGGGCGTCCATTTGCGGGCGTCCCGGCCGCATTGCTTTTTCTGCGCGCAGCGCTGCCGGCTGTATCGATGGATCCGCCGGACCATGGGGCATGCCCCCCCTGCGTTGAGCGTACCCTCGAAGGTTGTAAGCGCCCGCTCGCGGCTGCATGCTGAAACGTTTTAAGCGCAGCCGTCACTAGCGCGTCGAACCTTTCTTAGGCTGGTACAGCCTGGAAAGGTCGGCACCCTCTATTTTGAGCAGTTTGATCTTTGCTTCAAGCCCTCCGGCGTAACCGGTCAGGCTGCCGTTTGCTCCAACGACCCGGTGACAGGGGATAACGATCGCGATCGGGTTATGCCCTACCGCGCCGCCGATCGCCTGTCCGGCAAACCCGGGGCGGCGGCGTTTCTCCGCCATTTTCTTTGCGATATTGCCATAGGTCGTGATCGATCCATAAGGGATCTCAAGCAGCAGCTCCCAAACGTCCCGCCGGAAGTCTGTGCCGGACGGATGGAGCGGCAATTCTTTCGGTGCAGGGCGTTCGCCTGCAAAATAACGATCCAGCCACTGCTTTGCGGCAACGATCGTCAGATCGCCCGCATTTTCGCGGGTCTCTTTTGACAGGCCGTTCCCGAAGTGCTTTTGCCCTTCGATCCACAGCCCGATCAGGAAGCCGTCCCGTGCGGCAAGCGTCAGCTTTCCGACCGGAGAAAGATAGGTTGACAATTCGTCCATGAGGCGTACCCCCTCCTTCCATTACCTATTTCTTACAACCCCCATTTTATCACGGTGGTCGTCATTTGTACACCCCAGATTTCTGTATAACCTGCAATTTTTTCCGCGAGGCTTGGGGGCGCGGGCCCTGGCGTCGGGGAAAGCGTCCGGCAAGCGGATTGACTTTGCCCAGCGGCCGTTTTATAATAGAGGAAACGACCGGATCAATATAAAGGAGGCGGTTCCTCTATGGGATTTCAGGTAATCCACGGCGATGTGACCAAACAGCATGTGGACGCGATCGTAAACGCGGCGAATCGTGCGCTTGCGCCCGGCAGCGGGGTCTGCGGCGCGATCTTTGCCGCGGCAGGCTATGACGAATTGGATCGGGCCTGCCGGGCGATCGGCGGCTGCGAGACCGGTAACGCGGTACTGACGGACGGCTTTGCATTGCCTGCGCGGTATGTGATACACACCGTCGGGCCGGTCTGGCGCGGCGGCGGACATGAGGAAGCAAAGCTGTTGAAAAACTGTTATTTAAATAGTTTGCGCCTTGCGCGTGAAAACGGCTGTCGGTCGATCGCGTTCCCCTTGATCTCCGCAGGGGTCTATGGATATCCAAAGGACGAAGCATTGCAGATCGCGAAGGATACGATCGCGGGATTCCTGGCCGAAACGGATATGGACGTTTTACTGGTGCTGTTCGGCTGAAACGGCGGCCTGTTCTCCCCCAACGCCAGCCTCACCCGCGGACAGCTCGCGTCCATCCTGTATCTTAAAATGCCAGCGTGAAGGGGTATGGCGCCAGCGCGAACGCTGAACTTTCATCCTTTGCGGATGGCGCTTCAACCTTGGATTGGGCGTCGGAATCCGTCTGCCGGGCGGTCAGGGCCGGACTGCTGACCGCCAAATCCGGCAGCCGCCCTGATCCCACAAGTGCGGTTATCCGTGCCGAAGTTTCCCAAATTCTGATGAACTTCGATACGCAGGTCCCGAATTAAAGCGGCGGCAAACGGTATCAAGCACAAGCCGGGGCGGGAAACCTTCCCCGGCTTCTGTCTGTTTTTGGGGCTTGCCGAAGGCAGTTTTGTGTAGTAAAATGAGGAAAAGGAAAGGTTGGTGCGGAAAAATGTCGAAAACCAAAAGGGCGGTCGCGGCGCTGCTGCTCTCCGCCTTACTGCTGGGGCAGTCGGCGGGCGCGGCGCAGGTCGACAACATCCATAGCTTTACCGACTACAGCGTCGATCAGGGCGGCGGGATCATCGACGGCCATTGGGCGGAAAAATCGGGCGATATCCAGCTTCTGCTCGACCATGAAGGCATTACGGGTCTTTCCGACGGGAACGGCGGCTACCGGTTCGAGCCCGACCGCAGCGTTACGACGGCGGAATTGCTCAGCATCCTGCTCACGGCGTCGGGCAATCCGGCGGATCCCCGGAAATGGCCGTTCCATGTGATGAATAACAGCCATATCCTGGGGCTGATCCCGTTAAGTATGGCGATTGAGGGCAACCAGCCGATCGTCCGTGAAAAAATGGCGATGGTATTAGTCAAAGCGGCGTCCGTCCTGAAGGGCGAGGACACCGGGGATGTAACCTATGACGCCAGCCGGATCCCCGACCTGGCGGAAGCTGGCAGCGCTTATCAGCCGTATATCCAAACCGCGTATGGGCTGGGGCTGCTCGTCGGGACGGGCGACGGCTTCCGTCCGAAGGATCACACGACCCGCGCGGAAGTATGCGCGATCGTCAACCGGCTGTTTGAATACAGCGAACGGGTCGACAATACCAGCGCCCCCGTGCAGGCCGCTTCCGGTCCGTCCGCTTCGGCTTCGACCACGACAGCCAACAGCGGGAGCGGCGCTGCGGGTTCGAGCAGTACCAGCGGGAGCCGTTCCGGTACCCGTTCGAGCACTTCCGGCAGTAGCTCGATCAGCGCTTCCGGCGTTTCGCCGGTACGTCCGGCCACACCGGCGGCGCCAGCCGCGCCGGCCGCGCCGGGTGCGGCGTCCTCCTCGTCTTCCCGGTCGAACCGTTCCGGCAGCGGCGCTTCGCAGCGTCCTTTCTTCCCGGTGCGCGACTGCATTTTGCGATAATATCTTGTGAAAATGCTAAAAGGAAGTCCTGCCGCCGCCTATAGAATCAGGCGATTCTCCAAAAAATGCCGGGACCTTCAAAAAATCCTGCACAAGCCGTTCAAAGTGTAGTATAATTTTCTCGGCTGGAAGGGCGGGTAAGGGCGCTCCCCAGCGGAATGCAAGAGGCCCCCAAACGGGCGGGCCCCAAACTCTTGAGGAGGATTATTATGAAAAAACTTCTTGCAATGCTGCTCGCGTGCCTGATGGTCATGAGCCTGACGGCCTGCGGCGGCAACTCGGACGGCAGCGACGCGTCTTCGGACAATGGCAATACTGACGCCGCCCAGTCCGGCGACAACGGCGGCGGCGACGATACCAGCGGCGCTGAAGGCGGCGTATTCAAGATCGGCGGCCATGGCCCGCTGACCGGCGGCGCAGCCATTTACGGCAACGCGGCGAAGAACGGCGCGCAGATCGCGGTCGACGAGATTAACGCCGAGGGCGGCGCGGTCCGGTTCGAGCTGAACTATGAGGACGACGAGCACGACCCCGAGAAGGCGGAGAACGCTTACAACGCGCTGAAGGACTGGGGCATGCAGCTGTCCCTGAGCGGCGTAACGTCCAAGCCGGCCGAGGCGACTTCCACCAGCCACAACGACGACCGGATTTTTGCGCTGACCCCGTCGGCGTCCGCCACGGCAGTTGTTGACGGCAAGGACAACGTTTACCAGATGTGCTTCATGGACCCGAACCAGGGCACCGCATCGGCCGATTACATCTTCGACCAGAGCCTTGGCACGAAGATCGCGGTAATCTACCAGAACGACGAGGTTTATTCCAGCGGCATTTATGAGCGTTTCGCGGCGCGCGCGCAGGAGCTGGGGCTTGAGATCGTATCGGCTACTACCTTCACGACGGCAAGCCAGACCGACTTCTCGGTCCAGCTGGGCGAAGCGAAGAACGCTGGCGCGGACCTGCTGTATCTTCCGATCTATTACACCCCGGCTAGCCTGATCCTGACCCAGGCCAAGGGCATGGGCTATGAGCCTGCGGTCTTCGGCGTAGACGGCATGGACGGCATCCTGACGGTGGAAGGCTTTGACACTTCGCTGGCGGAAGGCGTCATGCTGCTGACCCCGTTCAACGCAGACGCGGAGGATGCGCGCACCCAGAGCTTTGTCTCCAAGTATCAGGAGCTGTTCGGCGAGACCCCGAACCAGTTCGCGGCGGACGCTTACGACTGCGTATATGCTTACAAGCAGGCGATCGAGCAGACCGGCGCGACGGCGGATATGTCGGCGGACGAGCTTTGCGGCAAAATGATCGAGGCGTTCACCAGCATGACCTTTGACGGCCTGACCGGCGAGGGCATGACCTGGACGGACGGCGCGGTCTCCAAGAGCCCGAAGGGCATGGTCATCCAGAACGGCGTTTACGTCGGCATGGACTGATCCGCGGCCTGTAAATAGCACTGTAACCACGCAGGAACCCAAAGGAGGGCGCGCATTTGACCGCCCTCCTTTGCCCCTATCTTCAGGCTCCCCGGAATGGGCTTATGAGGCGGGACGACGGCTTTGTACGCCGTCAGCGAAACCGCCGCCCCACCCCACAAGCATCCTGTCATCCGCGTATCCGGCCCGCCGCGCTCCGGGGGATTTCGCCTGCTGCGGCAGGCGACGAGGGCTCTGCCCCTCGATCCCGCCATTTTTTCGAGAAAAAATGGCGTAAAAGCCTCGGCACGCCTGCGGGCGGGACGGGAGATTTTCAGCCCGGAAAGCCTTCCGTCCGAACGTATATGCGGACAAGTATCCCCCGCGGTCTTCCGCGTTCATTAAGAAAGATTTTGTGTAATAAGATTTGAGGTGTTTCCTTCCTATGGCATTCCTTAACAACCTGATCAGCGGCATCAGCCTTGGCAGCGTCTATGCCATCATCGCATTGGGGTATACGATGGTATACGGCATTGCGAAAATGCTGAATTTCGCCCACGGCGATGTGATCATGGTCGGCGCATACGTCAGCTTTTGCACGACCAGCTATCTCGACCTCCCGCCGCTGCTGTCTATCGTGCTTGCGGTCCTTGTTTGTACCGCGCTCGGCGTCGTGATCGAACGGCTTGCTTACAAGCCCCTTCGGGAAGCCGCCTCGCTCGCTGTCCTGATCACTGCGATCGGCGTTTCTTACTTCTTGCAGAACGCCGCCCTCCTGCTCTGGACCGCAAACCCCAAGAGCTTTACTTCCGTCGTCGGCAACGGTTCCATCAGCCTTTTTGACGGCGGCCTGATCGTTTCCCATATCACCCTCGCGACCGTCGCCGCCTGCATCGTGATCATGGTCGCGCTGACCCTGTTCACCAGCAAAACCAAAATGGGCACCGCCATGCGCGCCGTCTCTGAGGACAAGGGCGCGGCGCAGCTTATGGGCATTAACGTCAACACCACGATCTCCGTTACCTTCGCGATCGGCTCCGCCCTCGCCGCCGTGGCGGGCGTGCTGCTCTGCTCCGCCTATCCCCTGCTCGTCCCCACCACCGGCTCCATGCCCGGTATCAAGGCGTTCACCGCGGCCGTCTTCGGCGGGATCGGCTCCATCCCCGGCGCGCTCGTCGGCGGGCTGATGCTCGGCATTATCGAGATCATGAGCCGCGCGTACATCTCCATGCAGCTTTCCGACGCGATCGTTTTTGCGGTGCTGATCGTCGTGCTGCTCGTAAAGCCGGACGGCCTGTTGGGCAAGCGCCGGAATGAGAAAGTTTGAGGTGCGCCCCATGAAAAAATTGTTTTCCGCCGACCGGCGCGACTATATCCTTTCGTTCGGTATCGTGATCGCGGCCTTCGCCATCGTGCAGGCTATGATCCTGACCGGGAATATCACCAGCTCCCTGAAAGGCCAGCTCGTCCCGATCTGCGCCTACATCGTCATGGCGGTGTCGCTGAACCTGACCGTCGGCGTCCTCGGTGAGCTCTCCCTCGGGCACGCAGGCTTTATGTCGGTCGGCGCGTTCACCGGGATCGTCGTCACCACCGTCCTCGCCGACGCCGTCCCCCTCGCCCCGCTCCGGCTCGCCCTTGCGATCGCCGTCGGAGGGCTGTTCGCAGGCGTCGCGGGCGTGATCGTCGGCGTGCCCGTGCTGCGGCTCAAGGGTGACTACCTCGCAATCGTTACCCTCGCCTTCGGGCAGATTATCATGAACATCGTCAACGTGCTCTACATCGGCCTGGATGAAAACGGGCTGCATTTCAGCCTTCTGGAGCAGAAGTTCGAGCTCGCCGAAGGCGGGAAAATGGTGATCAACGGGCCGATCGGCGTCAGCGGCGTTTCCAAGCTCTCCACCTTTACGGCGGGCTTCGTGCTGGTGCTTGTCACCCTTTTCCTCATCCTGAACCTGATGCACAGCCGCACCGGCCGCGCCGTCATGTCCGTGCGCGACAACGCGATCGCCGCCGAAAGCATCGGCATTTCCATCACCCGGTACAAGCTGCTGGCGTTCGTTGTCTCCGCCGTGTTCGCGGGGATGGCCGGGGCGCTCTACGCGATGAATTATTCCACCGTCACCGCGGCGAAGTTCGATTTTAACACGTCCATCCTCGTCCTGGTGTTCGTCGTCCTCGGCGGGCTGGGCAATATCTGGGGCTCGGTGATTGCCGCCGCCCTGCTGACCGTGCTGCCCGAGCTGCTGCGCGCCGTCAACGATTACCGGATGCTGCTGTACGCAATCCTGCTGATCGTTATGATGCTGTTCAACAACTCGAAGCTCAAAGAACGCCTGCTCGCACGCGGGCGCAAGGAGGTGGAGTGATATGGCGATGCTCGAAGTCACCCAGCTGGGCATCTCGTTCGGCGGCCTGCGGGCGGTCGATTCCCTGACGATGCACATTGAAAAGGGCGCGCTGGCCGGCCTGATCGGCCCCAACGGCGCCGGCAAGACCACCGTCTTTAATATGCTCACCGGCGTTTACCGCCCCACCGACGGCGGCATCCGCCTCGACGGCGAAAACCTGATCGGCAAAGCGCCGCATGATATCTGCAAACTGGGCGTGGCGCGCACCTTCCAGAACATCCGTTTGTTCAGCAAGCTGTCCGTACTCGACAATGTAAAGACCGCGCTGCACAACGAGATCGGTTATACCCTCGCGGAAAGCCTGCTGCATCTGGGCAGCTACCGCAAAAAAGAACGCGAGATGGACGCCCGCGCCCTCGATATTTTGAAGGTGTTCGGGCTGGACGGAAAAAGCCGGTTCATCGCCGCCAACCTGCCCTATGGCCAGCAGCGCAAGCTGGAGATCGCCCGCGCGCTCGCGACCAACCCCAAGCTGCTGCTGCTCGACGAGCCCGCCGCCGGTATGAACCCGCAGGAAACCGGCGAGCTGATGGAAACCATCCAGCTGGTACGCGAGAAATACGGCGTGACCGTCCTGCTGATCGAACACGACATGAAGCTGGTCGCAGGCATTTGCGAATACCTGTACGTGCTGAATTTCGGGCGCGAACTGGCGCAGGGCACGCCTGCCGAAGTGCTGAACGACCCCGAGGTCGTAACCGCCTATCTGGGCGAATAAGGAGGGATGGAGCCAATGGCAATGCTGGAAGTCAAAGATATCAACGTATACTACGGGATGATCCACGCCATCAAAAACGCCTCCTTTGAGGTCAATGAAGGCGAGGTCGTCGCGCTCATCGGCGCGAACGGCGCAGGCAAGACGACCATCCTGCACACCGTGACCGGTCTGCTGCACGCGCGCTCAGGTTCGGTCGCCTTCGAGGGCAAGGAGCTTACCCATACCCCCGCGCACAGGATCGTATCGATGGGGATTTCCCATGTGCCGGAGGGTCGGCGGGTGTTCGCCGACCTCACGGTGTATGAAAACCTGATGATGGGCGCTTACACGCGTTCGGACAAGGCCGAGATCGCCGCCTCGCTGGAAATGGTTTACGAGCGGTTCCCCCGGCTGAAGGAGCGCCGCAGCCAGCAGGCGGGCACCCTCTCCGGCGGCGAACAGCAGATGCTCGCGATGGGCCGCGCGCTCATGAGCCGCCCCCGGCTGCTGCTGCTGGACGAGCCTTCGATGGGGCTGTCTCCCCTGTTCGTCAGCGAGATTTTTAAAATCATTGAGGAGGTCAGCGCGCAGGGCGTGACCGTCCTGCTGGTGGAGCAGAACGCAAAAAAAGCGCTCTCCATCGCGGATCGCGCCTATGTGCTCGAAACGGGCAAGGTCGTCATGACCGGCCCCGCGCAGGAATTGATGAACAACGATTCGATCAAAGCCGCCTATCTCGGCGAATAAAACGCCCCCGGCGTGGACAGAAAGTCCGCGCCGGTTTTTTTGCGTCCGTGGAAAGAAGCCCCGCCGGGGGGCGCTTGCGGTCGGAAGCCCGCGGCGGGGTTTGGCTCCGCGTTTGCGTGTGGAAGACTGCGGCGGGGTTTGGCCCCACGCTTGCGTTGGGAAGCCTGCGGCGGAGTTTGCTCCGCGCCTGCGGGCGGAAGCCCGCCGCCCCCAAAACAGACAGAAGCCGGGGACGGTTTTCCGCCCCGGCTTCCACCTGATACAGTTTGTCGCCGATTTAATTCGCGACTTGCGTATAGAAGTTCATCAAGATTTGAGCAACCTCAGCACGGGTCGCAGTGCCCGTGGGATCAAGGCGGCTGCCGGATTTGCCGGTCAGCAGCCCGGAGCCGACCGCCCAGCGGACGGATTCCGCCGCCCAGCTGGAAGTCGACGCCCCGTCAACGAAAGAGCCCAGTTCCGCGCTTGCGCCGGTACTGTAACCCTTCACGCCGGCATAGCGATAAAGAATGGAGGCGAGCTGTTCACGGGTGATCGAGTCGTTCGGCCCGAAGTTCCCGTTGCCGTAGCCGTCCATCAGCCCCTGCGACGCCGCCCACGAGACCGCGCCCGCGAACCAGTCGCTGGACGTGACATCGGGGAAGGTGCGCGTGCCGAAGCCTGCGCCGCCTTCGACGTTATACAGGATCTGCGCCATCATGCTCCGGGTCAGGTTATCGTTCGGGGAGAACAGGCCGTTATTCCCGGCCATCATGCCGCGCTCGGCTACAAACGCGACCGCGTTTGCAAACCAGTCGGTGGACGCAACGTCCCGGAAGGCCGGGGCCGCAAACGCAGGCTCCGAGCCTTCGCTCAGCTTAAAGCTGGTGGTGATCGTCACGTCGCCGCCGGGCATGGTGAAGGAATACACGTTGTCGCCTTCGTCGGTCAGCTGAATGGTCGTGCCGTCGGCCGTGATCCGGATCGAATCCAGCTCATAGCCGTCGTCCGGCTTGACGGTGATCGTCACCTTGTCGCCCTTCGAGGGGTTCTTCGGGGAGATTGAAACGCTGCCGTGCGAACCGGTTTTTGTGCTCACGGTACCGCCCGCAGTCGCGGGAATGATGGTGTTATGCGACTTGTTGCCGCCGGAGCTGGAACCGGTATTGCCGCCCTCGGTCCCCGGCTTTTCATCCTCCGGGAACTCGACAAACCCTTCGCCGACCAGCGAGTTCGAACCGTTGATCCAGATTTCATACCGGCCATTCTCTTTCTCTAACGTGCCGGTTTCAATATCCAGGTTCAGTTCGCCGCCTTCGCCCTTTGTGCCGGTTGCGATGATGGTACCGGTGGTATTATCGACAACGCGGATCATCGAATAATCGTCCACGGAGCCGGTTATGGTAACCGAACCATTCTCATACGAGCCGGAAACCTCTCCGGCTTCATCCGCAGCCATTGCGGGCGCGCTCATGCCGAGCAGAAGCCCGGAGGCCAGGAGGATCGATGTAAATCTTTTGTTCATGTCAACCTCCAAGCCTTAATTTTCGGTTACGCTGTCGTAAATCTCAACGCCAAGTTCCTTGTCCGCCAGATTCGGCAGGCCGCTGCTGACATAAATGTCGATCTTTTCCGGATTGCCGTTGTAGCTGAACGTAACCTGCTGGTTCCCGGCATTGACGTTCTGCGTTAATGCGTTCACGGTCTGCGTGCCGTCGGCGTTCTTATAAGTGATCGCCAGCGTTACGACCTGCGTACCGTTATAATTGCCGTTGAGGTTGACAACCAGCGTTTTGCCGGCGCCGCCAGTACCGTTTGTCGTGCCGGTGATTACATAGTAATCGCTGATGAGGTCGGGCGTAACGACAACGATTTCGGTCAGGTGGCTGATCGTACCGGTGATGAAGCCGGTCGCCTTGTTGTACTTGGAGGACGTAATTCTTTTGATCGCCCCGTTGTCAACATACGCAAGCATGGTTTCCGAATCGCAGTCCGTCCCGATGTTGAATTCCAGCACGATCGGGGTTTTCAGATTGCTGATCGGAAGCTCAACATTCTGCGCGTCCTTGACCGAAACGTCATAGGTGGCAACGATTTTTTCAGCGTCCGCGCCCGATACATCGGCGGTGGATTCCGCTTCTGCTACGACCAGCGTCAGGGCCTGGTTCTGATCCGCAAGCACTTCCTGCGGGAGCGAAACCTTGCCAACGTTGGTTTCGATAGTCACGGTCGAAACAGCGGCAAGCTTTTTCACAGCCGCTTCGGACAGGGTGACCTGCGCGGTGTCAACGGTTTCGTCGCTGGTCGCGGTGATCGTTACGGCCTCGACTTCAATATTCGAATCTTCGTCCAGGTTCGGATCGTTTTTGATTGCATTCTCAATCGCCTTGTCGATCGCTTCGGTAACGGTGCTCTCGCTGACGGTCGCCGATGCGGCACCGCCCTCCACGGACGGGGTCACGTCGACGGCTGCGTCTACCGTGCCGTCCGATTCGCCGGGTACATCAGGCTCGTCGCCGCCTTCGGATTCCTTGAAGGTAACGGTCAGGGTAACCGGAACGCCGGGCATGGTGAAAACGTAATTGTCAGCGTCGTCCCAGTCAACGCTGGCGCCGTCAAACGTAACGGACGCGATTTCGTAGCCCTCGTTCGGCTCGATCACGACGGTTACCTCGTCGCCTTCGGCAGCTTTGACAACCTTAACGCCGTTTACCTGCGCCTCAGCGGAACCGCCTGCGCTGGGGGTCACTTCGACCGTAACGTCAAATTTCTCCTCCGCCGCAGCCTCGACCTCGATGCTCTTGTTCACGGTGAATTCTTCCGAAGTTGCTTGGGCTTCGTCGCCGTCGACCGTGCAGGTCGCGCCAGTCAGGGTATAACCCGCTTCGGCCTTGATGGTGATGTCAGCAGTGTAAGTACCTGCCTCAGTTGTTTCCGCAGGGTTCCAAACGGTGGTCAGGGTAACGCCCTCGGTTGTGGTCGAAGCATTCGGGAGGGAGTCGCCAACCTTGATTACAGTGCCCGCGGGAATCAGGGTGATTTCTACGTTGCTGAGCGGGATATCTTCCTCGGCCGTCTCGGTGAAGGTCGCCGTTACCGTGACAGCAGCCGCGGGCATGGTGAAGGTGTACACGCCGTCCGCGTCTGTGCTTACCGCAACATCGGAATCGTCTTCATCGTTCGTTACGACCACATCTTCAATTTCGTAGCCCTGTTCGGCGGTTACGGTCAGCGTGACGGTGTCGCCCTCTGCGGCTTCGGTCATGTCGGCGGTAACGCTGCCGTTCGTCGCGGGAGCAATGCCAACGGCATACGTCTGTGCATCGTTCGAACGGAAGGTCGCGGTTACTGTAACAGCAGCCGCAGGCATGGTAAAGCTGTACGTGTCGCCCGATACATGGGTTGCGGCGTGCGTGTTATTCGGGGCTTCGTCTTCCGTAGCGGTTACCGCAGATACTACGTAGCCTTCGGCGGCAGTCACGGTCAGGGTAACGGTATCGCCCGCAGCTGCTTCGGTCACGTCAGCCGTAACGGAGCCTTCGCTTTCATCAATCGTGCCAATGCTGATTGGATACTTCGGGATGGCCTTAAAGGTCGCAGTTACCGTTACAGCAGCCGCAGGCATGGTGAAGGTATACTCGCCGTCCGAGCCTTCGGTTACGTTAACGGCGTTTTCGGCATTATCCGTTTCAGCAGCGGTTACTGCTTCGACTTCGTAGCCTTCGGCAGCAGTTACGGTCAGGGTAACGGTATCGTCCGCAGCAGCTTCGGTCACGTCAGCCGTAACAGAGCCTTCAGCTTCGTCCACGCCGCTGATGGTAACAGCATATTTCGTGGCAGCAGTTTCCGTGAAGGTCGCGGTTACCGTAACAGCAGCCGCAGGCATGGTGAAGGTGTACTTGCCGTCCTCGCCCTTCGTTACTGTAACGGCGTTTTCGGCATTATCCGTTTCAGCAGCGGTTACTGCTTCGACTTCGTA
>CAJUGU010000070.1:17629-19013 GCA_910586105.1 uncultured Eubacteriales bacterium
GTCCGCAGCAGCTTCGGTCACGTCAGCCGTAACAGAGCCTTCAGCTTCGTCCACGGGGCTAATAGTAATCGCGTACTTCTCAGCAGGTGCGTCCTTCCAGGTGGCGGTCAGGGTGATTACCTGCGTGGTTTCTACCGTGTCGGCGATGGTCAGCGTGCCATCTGCAATCGTTGCCCCTTCGTTGGGGTCGGTAACCGTCCACGCGTCGAATTCCTTGCCCTCGGGTGCAGTGAACCCGCATTCCGGAAGGGCGTAAGTAGTAGCTTCGCTCTCGGTGGTGTTCTTCGGAACGGAAGCGCTCGCCATGTCGCCGCTTGCGCCTTCGCCAGCAGCAAATTTGATGATGTAACCAGCGACTACATCAACGCCCTCAAGGCTCAGAGCGCCATCTGTAAGCGCTGTTTCAACGCTGTTCAGCGTGAAGGTTGCATCGTCCGCCGCACCCGTTACGGTGATGGTTGCCGTGTAAGTGCCCGCGGCTTCAAACGTAGCAGAACCATTCGCCTCTTTGGCTTCGGCGTCCGAAACCTCTTGATTCTCAGCGTCTGCGGTCTGTGTCCACTTGGTTGTCAAAGTTATACCATTGGCTTCGGTCGCAGCCTGCGGCATGACCGCTCCGGCCACCAGATTCTCCGTGTCCAGAGTAATGGCAACCGCATCCGCTGCAAACGCTGTGACTGGCAGCAGGGTCAATACCATGCACAGCACCAGCAGAAGGGATGTTAATTTCTTTCTCATGATTCGTGCAAATCTCCTTAAATTTTGTGATACATTGTTGTCAATGCTTCCACCGGAGGCCCACGAATATAGCTATGCTGCCAAAGCCAGGACATTTTTGTAAATCCGTGTCGAATAAAGGGGCTGCCACGTGGTTTTGCCGCTGCGGTCGGCAGAAATACGATATACATTTTGATCCCCCCTTTCCTGCAAATCGTCAGTGGGCTGCAAACAATGTTGGCGATTTGCTTAATAAAAAAGCATACATTTCTGCAAAATTCAACGGGTCACAAAATTTTTGCAAAAATGCCCTTGTAAAACGTCGCTTTCTGTGATATCCTATTTATACGAAATATGTTCGGCGATTTGCAGGAAGGTATACGTTTTTGCAAATCGGCTCATTTTAGCAAGGGACTTTTTGCAAAATGCGTCCAAAAGGCGCAGCCGGAAGGGTAAAAAACCCGTCCGGCGCTTATTTTACCGCAGCACAAAACCGCCCCGGCAGAGGGAGGCTTTTCAGCCAACCCTTACCGGGGCGGTTTTCCGTTTGCCTGCAAGCGCCGCATTTTCAGACGCCCGTCCGCACGCCGCAGGCGGTGACTTCCTATTGAACCACGGCAATTTCATAAAAATCCCAGAAAAAGGCAGCCATTGAAAGAGAGACGTG
>CAJUGU010000071.1 GCA_910586105.1 uncultured Eubacteriales bacterium
GTTGTCATCCATCGCCAAACCCAGGACGGTGAGATCGAAACAGTCGAAGATTGCCAAAACGTACACCTCTTCTCATTATAGACTTCTTTTCCTGTGTGTTGAAGGTGTCAACTTTATTTATACCACATCAACCTCCGCTTTGACGTTTGGGGTGAAATAATCGTTGACCACCCAGGTTTTCAGCTTATCCCGCAGCGTTTGCGGCATCGTTCGTCGCCTACCTTTCATTATTTGCAGCCATGATAGCTGCGTTCGCTCCGGTGCTCCATACTCAGGCGACGGCTGATAGCAGGCGTGTTGTTGCGATCGGATCTATCGGATATGGAGAAAAGCGGCTCGGCGGCGGCTTCAGTCTATAGCTCCATCCGTCCACATCTCGCATTGGCTCATCACGGTCTGAAGCGCGTCTTCCATTCCTTCCGGTGGATATTTATGCTTTTTGAGGAGACGTTTGACCAGCCGGCGCATCCCGGCGCGGGCGCTGTCCTTTTTCTGCCAATCTATGGTGCGGTTCTTCCGCAGCAGCTCCGTCAATTCTTTCGTGATAGCGATCAGCTCCGTATGTTCATAAAAATCCTTAATCGCCTGCGGCTTCGTCAACGCGTCATAAAAGGCTAATTCCTCTGCATTTAAACCGAGAGCGTCGCCTTCCTGATTGGCCGAAGCAAGATCCCTCGCCAGTTTCAAAAGTTCTTCTATAACCTCCTCGTTGGTCAGCATCCCGTTCAAATAACGGTTCATCACACGCTGAATGATCTCACTAAATTTTTCGGATTTTACAACATTGGTTTTTCGATAGATCGAGACCTGTTCGGCGATCAGCTTCCGCAGCAATTCGATCGCTAAATTTTTCTCTTTCATATTCGCGATTTCTTCCAGGAATTTGGGGTCAAACAAGGAAAATTTTTCGCCGACATCGGAAAACAGGTTCATAACGCCTTCGCTTTGGATGCTTTGCTTCAAAAGCTCGTTGATCCGTTCATTGACTTCGGGCAACGTGAATTTTCTCCCGGCTCCGCCAACCGTCAGCCGGACAAGCAGCGTTCGGACCGCTTCAAAGTAGGTGCTCTCCATGCGGCCTGATTCATCGACGAGGCTGCTGCACAAAGAAAGAGCCTGCCGAAGCAGCAGCGCTTCCTTGATATAAATGCTGTGCGTTTTTTCCGGATCCGGCAGATCCTTTTCCGCAACGCGTTTGCCGAGCAGGAAGTTGACGCCCCCGCTGATTATTTTTGTGCGTTCCAAGTCGGAACCTGTCATAAAAGCGGTGTAATCAAATCCATAAAACAGGTCGCGGCAGATCGATAATTTTTCCAAAAACTTTGGATATGCGGCTTTGCCGATGTCTGTATCGCCATAGTTTTTCCGATCACGGTTTGTATAATCCTTCATCGCCTGCTTGAGTGCCTGCGCGATTCCTACATAATCGACTACAAGCCCGCCTTCCTTATCCCCGAAAACGCGGTTCACACGGGCGATCGCCTGCATCAGGTTATGTCCGGACATGGGTTTATAAACGTACATCGTGGCAAGGGATGGAACGTCAAACCCTGTGAGCCACATATCGACTACGATCGCGATCTTCATCGGTGAATGGTTATCTTTGAATTTCCGGGCCAATTCTTCTTTATACGCCTGATTGCCAATGATTTTTCGCCACTCTTCCGGATCGTTATTGCCCTGCGTCATCACCACGCCGACCTTTTCGGTCCAGGCCGGGCGCAGCTCTAGGATCCGTTTATAAATCTTCATAGCGATCGGGCGGGAATAGGCAACGATCATAGCCTTCCCCGTCAGCAGGCTTGCGCGGTAATTTTCGTAATGGTCGAGAATGTCGTTTACCAGGGATTCGATCGTCCGGTCGGCTCCTAGGATCGCTTCCATTTGCCCGAGCTCTTTTTTGCTTTTTTCGATCACATAAGGGTCGGTATTCTGCGCCATCAAGTCATATTCCGCATCGATCAAATGCAAGGTGTCTTCATCCAGTTTCAGATGGATCACGCGGCTTTCGTAGTAAACGGGGCGGGTGGCCCCGTCCTCCACGGCCTGCGTCATATCGTAAATATCAATGTATTCGCCGAATACCTCGCGGGTGCTGCGGTCTTTGGCCGAAACCGGCGTTCCGGTGAAACCGATATAAGTCGCATTCGGCAAATTGTCCCGAATGATACGGGCCGTACCGATCACGGTACGGGCTTCGATCTCCCCGTTTTCTTTTTGCCTGACTACGACCTTTTCGCGCAGGCCATACTGCCCGCGGTGCGCTTCATCCGCCATGACGACAATATTCCGCCGTTTGGAAAGCGCCCCGGAGCCTTCCGCAAACTTTTGCATGGTGGTAAAAATGATACCGTTTGCCTCGCGGTTTTCGAGCAGTTCTTTCAAATGCCGGCGGCTTTGCGCCTGCTGAGGCGTCTGGCGCAGAAAATCCCGGCAGCGGGCAAACTGCCCATAAAGCTGATCGTCCAGATCGTTGCGGTCGGTGATCACAACAATGGTTGGGCTTTCCAGCGCGGCTTGCAGCGCATGGGCATAAAATACCATCGACAACGATTTTCCGCTGCCCTGGGTATGCCAGAATACGCCGCCCTTGCCGTCCGTAAGGGTTGCGTTGACCGTGGATGCGACCGCTTTTTTAACCGCAAAATATTGATGATAACCCGCTAAAACCTTGAATGTCTTATCACCGCCTGCATTAAAACAAATAAAGTTTTTAAGGATATCTAAAAAACGGGTCTTCTCAAATAATCCCTCGAAAAAGGTATCAAATTGTATGTGCGCCGTGTTTTCATAGCTGCCGTCTTTGGTTTTCCATTCCATAAAACGGTCTTCGCCGGAAGTGATCGTCCCCGCCTTGGACGTGGCTAAATCGCTCATAACGCATACGGCATTGTAAAGGAACAGCGACGGGATCTCGTGCATGTAATTGCGCAGCTGCCGATAAGCGGCGGACGCGTCGGTTTCCTCGCGGGAGGGGGATTTCAGCTCCATAACGACCAGCGGCAAACCGTTCACGAAAAGGATTATGTCGGGACGCTTTTCGGAGTTTTCGATCACCGTCCACTGGTTGGCGACTGTAAAATCATTGTTATTCGGGTTTGTATAGTCCACCAGATAAACAAGCGCGCTGCGTTCCTGACCGCTTTCAAAGTATTTTACCGGGATACCGTTTTGCAGATAATCCGTAAAGGCGATGTTCTTTTGAAGCAGCGTCCCGCTCTCGAAATTTTTGAGTTTATATACCGCTTCCGTAATCGCGTCAGCGGGAAGCCCTTTGTTGATCCGCTGCAAGGCGGGTAATAGAGTATCTTCGTATAAAGGGTTGCGGTGATCCCGTTCTACGTCAGGGCCGTATATGTACATGTAACCTAATTGCTCCTGAAAAAGCTGGAGAATTGCGTTTTCGTAATTGCATTCGGTGTAGTAATTGGGCATAGGTTATCTCCTCATAATCTCTTCAACCTGCTGCATCAAAACAGGTTTTATATCTTCCCAAGACTGCTTTCGACCTTTATTTGAGTAAAAAACTTTTGCAATTTTTTCCAATTCATATAGCTGGCCTGTTGTATATTCATGAAATTTTGCTGTTCGCACATTGATTGTATTTTTAAAGTTTTGTAGAATAACATTACTATCAGGATCAACTGGTACCCCAGCCATTTGATTGTATTGCATGCACAAAAATTGAATATCATATTCCTGAGTTTGTCCATACAAATTTGTCGAAATATTTCTGATATTATAAACTGTTTGTTGGTACTCTTGCAATTCTTCATAAATCAGAGCAAATTTCCCCCGTTTGAAAAATGGTACAAACGAATGAAGATTCATGTCCTTGAAAAAGTCAATATTGAGCGCCGATAATTCATATATTTGTTTAAAAAACAACGGTTCCATTCTCGTTGTAAATGGAATTTGGGGCAAGATTTTCCCAATCTTTTGCGAAATAATGTACATATTAATATAAAGCGATCGAATATTGCTATCAGTTTTTTCAAAAATTATATTTCTTTCGTAAAAATAGCCAATAGTAGGCACAACAAGAGAGACAATCAAACCGCTAAAAATGCTTGAAACAAACCCTTGCATTGCGATATATGGAGCTGTTTGCGGAGCAAACAGCTCCATGAGCACAGTCCCCGCTCCACTAAGAATAGTCAAAATACCACAAATTATTGCGGTTATTCTGTTAATTTTCATACAAGTATCTCTCCAAGAATAAATAATAATTTACAAAAATATCAACACCCTGCTTCTCAGTCACGTCCGAAACAGGTCTGCATGGCTGCCTGTAGCGGTTGCAGAGAGAATCAATACATCGTCATGCTTTTGATACATCAGCAACCAGTCCGGTTCAATATGGCATTCTCTGAAATCGTGCAAATTGCCTGTAAGCTGATGATCCTTATATTGTGCGGGCAGAATGTTTTCGCTCGCAAGCAGGGAAAGAACCTGTACCAATTTTGTCATATCTTTACCGCGCTTTTTCATCAGCTTTACATCTTTTTTCATCCGGTTCGTATAAACGATTTGATACATCCATTACTCCTCCAGCATAGAGGAAACGGCAGCTTCCGCAGTATCATACGGCCCGTTCAGGTTTTTGCGGTATCTGCTGTCATAGATAGCTTCCTGAAGGGACGCGGGGAGTGCTCGATGCTGTACAGAAAAAGGGATTCCGGCGTTTTCCACTGCCGCATTCAAAAAAATGCGAACTGCGGTCGTGGTATCCAGACCCAGGCTGGCAAAAAGCGCGTCAGCTTCGCTTTTCAGGGTATCATCAATCCGAATTTGCAATGTAGCCATATGGCACCTCCATTGAATTTGTATTGATATTATACCACATCAGCAATGAACCGGCAATGATTATTTAACAGCCTATGGCTGAATGGTGGATACATCAATCTCGCCAGACATCAACTTCGGAAGAATAGTATCTCTCAAACTCGCTAATTTTGTATTCTCGATGCAATTATTGTGAATTGCATTAAGTAGTAAAGCACCAGCAGCATTGAACATGGTCAAGGATTCATCATCTGGTATGGAAACGGTAAGAGACTCAAGCAATGATACATAGAGGTTTTTTTGAACACTTCCCACAGCCATATTAGGAAATTCTCTCTGCTTGCTTTTAAGAAAACAGTATATAAATGCGAGTGTATTTGCGTCATTGGGTGCAATATTGATGACGGCTCTGTTGCCACACATATAGTCCGCAATAATACCAAGCCTTCCGATTGTCCCTGATTTGCTTATTGCTATTGTATTTGGCTTGAAAAGCAATGCGCTCTTCTTTGCACTTTCAAATCCAGCTACGGTCAGTGTCCTACTTGTTTCTGTGATGAAGGATTCATTGATGTCAGCTGCACGAAGCCATTTTATTTCACCATCAAAATATTCTGGATGGGTTTGCGCTGGATTAACATAGCCTTCTTGAAAAGCACAGAGATCAGAAAGTTTTGTTTCGTTTGTGCAAGAAGATGTCAATGCAATGTTCTCATATAGCAAGAACAACTGCTGCTGCAAATTCCAGTTTATTTTTTGATTCAATTCAATTTTATCACTTAGTGTATCTGAAATGGCTATAATACACTTTCGCTCCTGCTCGGCGGGAATAGGAACTTTAAGTTTTTGAAGAAAATCTAAATCGAATTTTCCAGCCCCAATACCTGTTACACCAACTTTAGCCATAAGATATTTTTTTTGAGAAATAAGCCAGTAAAAAATAAACTTATTCTCAATATCCGAACAAGAACTAAGGCATTTTATATCTTGATTGAATGCCACTTCCCGCTCAACCAACCCTATTGGAATATCGTTAAAAAGGCCACTTCCTCTTGTAAGCAAAAGTATACTTTCGCAAGGAGCTATTTTGCTCCCTGCATTTAATCCATCCTCAGAGATAAATAAATCCGAAGTACTAATTCGCTCACTTTTTAACGTTTTTGCGCTAATCCAAGGAATATCTCCCGTCCAATAATCAGCTCTTTTTTTACTTGGTGTTCCCCCAGATGCAAATTGTACTAATTCACCCAAAGAGCGTGTAGTCCACTCAGATTTCATCCCCAATCGTCCTCCGTTTCCAGCCAATGCGTTTCCAATTCCGCTTTTAAATCTTCAAATATAGAAACGTACTCCGACTTTACTTTACGAATCACATTCAGCGACTGCTCGTCACTGTAGGTATGGGCAAGGACGTTCCTTGCTTCCAGCAGTGCAAGCCAGCCTTCGCAATGATCGATCATCCCGCATTGATAGGCAATTTTAATGATCGCTCTGGGGGAACCGATCTTTTCTTCAAATCTTCCATGTGCTTCCAGTGATTCCTTCATTGCTTTCCATGATTGTTCAAAACAAATTTCAAACAGCCCGACAATACCGGTCTGTTCTACGATCGTATAGGGTTCCTCCAATTTTGAACCCTCCTTCAAATTGGCAAGCGCCTTGCAAAAATTATCATATTTCTTCATATAAAACGATCCCGTCCCGGTTTATTTCATCCTGCAATTCCTGACTGATCCCCTGATCGAGCGCCACAACATCAAACAGCAGCAAAGTCCATGCTTTTTCTTCCAGATCATAATAAAAATCCAGTGCATTTCCGCCGCTTACGGCAAGGTCGATATCACTTCTTTCGGAATTCCCGCCTCTCGCCCGCGAGCCGAAAAGGATCACCTTATTGATTGCATTTTCTTTGGCTATGCGGATAATATCCTCTACGACCCTTTGGTCAAGATCATATTTCATAACCGATCGCCCCCAACTGTTTGCGGATCTCCCCTTCGAGCTCGTGGGACTTTGCGAACAGCTCCGACAGTTCGGCTGTCAGCCGTCCCATTTTCTCCTCGAACGGTTCGCCGTCGTCCTCCTGTTCCTCGATCCCTACATAACGCCCCGGCGTGAGGATGTGATCCTGCTTCGCGATCTCCTGTATCGATGCAGCCGCGCAGAAGCCTTTGACCTCTTCCAGCGTCCCCTCAGCAAAGGCATTGTAAGCGCTGGAAATTTTCCCGATCTCCTCGTCGGTCAGCTCCCGCAGTTTCCGGCTGACCATAGTCCCCATCTTCCGCGCGTCAATGAAAAGCGTCTTCCCCTTCTGCTTTTTGTTCTTTGCAAGGAACCAAAGCGATACCGGGATCTGCGTGGTATAGAAAAGCTGGGTCGGCATCGCAATGATGCAGTCGACCAGATCCGCATTGATCATATTTTTCCGGATCTCCCCCTCGCCGCCGGATTGGGACGACAACGAACCGTTTGCCAGCACCATGCCGATCCGTCCGTTGGGCGCAAGGTGCCAGATCATATGTTGCAGCCATGCGAAGTTCGCGTTCCCGGCCGGAGGCGTCCCATATTGCCAGCGCACATCCTCCCGCAGCTTGTCCGCGCCCCAGTTGGAAAGGTTGAACGGCGGATTTGCCATCACAAAATCGGCTTTCAGCTGCGGGTGACGGTCGTCAAAGAAGGTATCGGCGCTGAACTTCCCCAAATCGGCGTCAATGCCACGGATCGCCAGATTCATCTGTGCCAATTTCCAGGTCGTAGGGTTGGAATCCTGACCATAGACCGAAATACGGTTAATATTCCCGCTGTGGTTCTCGATGAACTGCGCGGACTGGACAAACATACCGCCGCTGCCGCAGCAGGGATCATAGACCCGCCCGTTAAACGGCTGAAGCACTTCTACCAGCGTTTTTACGACGCATTCCGGCGTGAAAAACTCCCCGGCCAGTTTCCCTTCCTGTTCCGCAAACTTCCGCAGGCAATATTGATAAGTGTCCCCCAAGATATCCCTGCTGTTTCCCTGCTCGACCATCTGGACATTCGTAAACAGGTCGACCACATCGCCCAGCCGCCGTTTGTCCAATTCCGGACGGGCAAAGTTCTTCGGAAGGATATCTTTCAGCTTCCGGTTCTCTTTCTCGATGCTGCGCATGGCGCCGTCAATCACTGTTCCGATCTCCGGCGTATGGGCCGCAGCCGAAATGACCGGCCACCGGGCATTTTCCGGTACAAAAAAGATGTTTTCCGCGATGTATTCGTCAATGTCTTCCTCGAAACCGTCCCCCTCTTCTACCAGCGCATTGTATTTCGCCTCGAACCGGTCGGAAATATATTTCAGGAAAATCAAACCCAATACCACCGTTTTATATTCCGAAGCGTCTATATTCCCCCGCAAAACGCAGGCTGCATCCCATATCTGTTTTTCAAACCCCCGATTGCCGGTGTTGCTCTCCGCCACGATCCGCACCTCCACGATCGATTTATTTTATCCGCTTTGATTGCAAACCCTCTTGGATCTACAAGCCATATGAACGTCATACTGTATATTATACCACAACGCTACATAATTGCCAGTGCAAACGAAAATCTCGCCCAATTTTTTATTTTCGTAGCGTAAACCGCCCCCAAGGATCGGAATACTGAAGATCGCGGCAGCTTTCAGGGCAGCGCCCGGCTTCAGCGATCCGCCCCCATGGGGAAGCTGTTTTTACACGCTTGCAGAAAGAGCTTCCGCAGCGGCTTACCCGCCGCGCTCTTATAATACACCCCATAGGACAGCGCTTCCAGCCCCAGAATCGGGATATAGGCCAAAGCCGGATCCCGCAGGGGAGGCTGGTCCGGTTGAATGGCGATCCCAAACCCGGCTCTGGCCAATGCGGTACAGGCCTCCGCGGAGCTGCATAAAAACAGCTCGGAGACCGTCCGTCCGGTTGTCAGCTCATGCTGGATCGCGTTCAGACTGTCAGGGCATCTCTGCGGCTCTATCAGGATCAGCTTTTGGGCACGCAGATCGTCCCTGTCCAGAACGGTTTTCCCTGCCAGCGGATGTCCGGCGGGCAGGACGCCAACCACCGGGACCTGCGCCAATTCTTTGTAAATAGGGGCGCCTTTTTTTTGCCCCTTCTCCCGAAAAGCTATGACCACATCGACAGCCCCCTCGTCTAAAAGCTGATAAAGATGCTGGAACGGCGCCACATAGAATAAGGGATGCAGCGCGGCGCAGACTGCCGCCATCTGCCGCAGGATATCCGGCAGCAGACGCATTTCATTGGGGCTGTGACAGCCGATGGAAAAGAACCGGCGTTCCTCAGCCGCAGGTTCCTCGAACCGTTTTTTTGCCAGCGTGATGATATTGAGTACATTTTTTGCGTCGTTCAAAAAAAGAAGCCCTTCCGGTGTGATCTCCACAGAGCGTGTGGTGCGCCTGAACAGCTGCGCGTTTAGCTCCTCCTCTAAAGTACGGATCTGGTGCGTGACCGCTGGCTGCGTAACATGGAGCCGATCAGCCGCTTTCGCAAAGCTGAGCGTTTCCGCCACGGTCAGAAAACAGGTGAGCTGAAAGGTGTTCACAGAATCCCCTCCCCGCGATTGATAAAAGTTTTTTATATGTTATAACACTTTTTGAATTAACATTCAAGCGGAAATGCGTATAATTATGGATGGCGGCGATCAAAAAAAGCTCCCGCCGAACCGTCCGGAACATGACAGGACATTGCGCGAACGGATGGACAGGCGGAAACCCTTCGCCCTTTTCCAGCCAACCGCGTCATTACAATTTACATTCGTCAGGAGGAATTTGACATGAATGAACAAACGGCAGCCAATCCGCTGGGAACCGAGCCAATCGGCCGATTGATGGCCCGCTATGCCATTCCCAGCATCATTTCTATCGTAATCAACTCCCTATACAACATGGTAGACCAGATTTTTATCGGACAAGGCGTCGGTTATCTTGGCAACGCCGCGACCAATATAATCCTGCCGCTCACCACAATCCTGCTGGCGATGGGTATGATGATCGGCGACGGGGCCGCGTCCTATATGAGCCTGAGCCTGGGAAAGAACCGTGCGAAGGACGCAGCCCACGGCGTCGGGAATGCCGTCACGCTGACGGTTGGAGTCGGCGTGATCCTGCTGATCCTTTTTGAACTGTTTTTGGAGCCGCTTTGCCACCTGTTCGGGGCGACCGAAGCAAATCTGCCCTATGCGCTGGAATACGGGGGCATTATCATCCTGGGGTTCCCGTTCGCGATGATCGACGCCGCGTTCGGCAGCGTGATCCGGGCGGACGGCAGGCCCCGGATCAGCATGATCGGCCTGCTGATCGGCTGCATTGCCAATATTATATTAGACCCAATTTTTATTTTCGTGTGTCATTGGGGCGTCCGGGGCGCGGCCTGGGCCACCATCATTGGGCAGGTTTTGAACGCCGTTTATTTTATCGTGTGCATCCTGCGCTTTCAAACGGTGGAGCTGAAACGGCAGCATCTGCTCCCCAAATGGAGCGTTATGAAACGGGTGCTGACCCTTGGGGCATCCAGCTTTATTACACAGATCGCCTCGGTGTTTGTAATCGCGGTGATGAATAATTCGCTGGTGAAGTACGGCGCGTTGTCCAAATACGGAGCGGATATCCCGCTCGCGGCGCTCGGCATTACCATGAAGGTGAGCCAGCTGATCACCGGCATTGCGCTGGGGATCGCGACGGGTATCCAGCCGATTTTCGGCTTCAATTACGGAAGCGGCCAATATGACCGCGTAAAAAAGACCTATCGGCTGGCGCTGACCAGCTGCACGGCCATCCTGACCGCGGCCTTTTTTGTCTTCCAGTTCTGCCCGCAGTACATCATTAACCTTTTCGGGCAGGAATCCGAGCTGTATATGGAATTCGCGGTGAAATGCTTCCGGATTTTCCTGTTGGCCTGCTTCCTGATCGGCGTCAGCGCCGTGACCGGTATTTTCTTTCAGGCCATCGGCAAGCCCATCCCCGCCGCGCTGCTCTCCCTGTCCCGGCAGGTCATTTTCCTGATCCCCGCCATGCTGTTCTTGGGGTATCAGATGGGCGTTGAAGGCGTCCTTTGGGCAGGCCCGTTTGGGGACGTTATGGCGGGCGTCGCATCGATCTTCGCCATAAAAGCGTCCTGGAAGCAAATTTTCAGAAAAGAGGGTACAGAACCATGAAAAAAAAGATCATTACCATCGGCCGGCAGTGCGGCAGCGGAGGGCATACGATTGGGAAAAGAGTCGCGGAACAGCTTGGGATCCCGTTCTATGACAAAAAACTGGTACAGATTGTGGCGGAGCGCAGCGGGCTGTCTGAGGAAACCATCCAACAGCATGGGGAATACCACACCCACAGCTTTCTCTATAATATTGCCACGAAAGGTTATTCCGCATATGCATCCAGCCAGTACAGTGCCGGGAACCGGCAGGATATGCGTTTGCCGGATCAAATCAACGCTTACCAGACCGAGCTGATCCAGGAACTGGCCGAAAAAGGCCCCTGCGTGATCGTGGGGCGATGCGCAGACTACATCCTGCATGAACGGATCGACTGCCTGCATCTTTTTATCAGCGCGGATCTGCCGGATCGGATAAGGCGTGTCATTGCAGAGCATCGGGTGGATGCAGCGGCTGCGGAAGGGCATATCATTGAGCGGGACCGAAAACGCGCCAATTATTACAAACACCTTACAGATCAGGTATGGGGGATGGCAAAAAATTACGACCTTTGCCTGAACAGCAGCAGGCTTGGCATCGACTTGTGTACAGGGCTGATTTGCTGCCAGTGCCAATGAAAATAAGAGATTATGCGGGGAGCGTCGGACATCTGAGCCGACGCCCCTTTTCGATTCAGGAAAATGTTTCCGCATGGAAGTCTGCGCTGTCCCGGTAGGCTTTCGGCGTCATTCCGGCGATCCGTTTAAACATCCGGCTGAAATAATACAGATTCGGGATCCCGCATTGCAGGGCAATCGATTTCACGGGAAGCGTTGTGCTGATCAGCAGCTGTTTTGCGTAAGAGATCCGCTGACGGTTCACGTAATCTGTCAGGGGGATCCCGACCTCTTTTTTGAACAATGCGGAAAGATAGCCGGGGCTGATTTGGATCTGCTCCGCGAGGGATTTCAGGCTCAGATCGGCTTTCAGGTCTGTGCGGATATAGGTGATCGCCCGACGGATCGGGAGCGAATGGTCGGCCAGCGTATACTCACGGATCAAGCGGCAGTAGCCCCGCACCATCTGCCAGCGGAAGGCGTTGAGCTGTTCCGAGCTGGACTGCTGTTCAATGCTTCGGATATTGCTGTTGGAATGGCTGTCGATATGGATGGGGTGAACGCCGGATGCCTCCGCCTGCTTACGCAGCAGGGTATTTAAGGTGATCAACAGATCCTTACGATCCCGAGTCGGATTGGAAATGCGCGGAGGAATCTCCTTTGCAAAGAACCGCTCGGCGCATTCTGCCGCAAGCATTTCGTCCCCGCTGGAGACCGCGCGGAGCAGGGCGTTTTCCGCTTCATACCGTTCTTCAATGAACCGGAGATTCACAAACGGCTGATCCGGGACCCGCAGCAGGTTTTCATAAAGCTGATATTCGTCCAGCAGTTCGGACTCGTTCTCGTACGCCACCTGATACTGCCCTTTCCCATATAGATAATTTGCGACCAGCAGGCACAGATCCTCTACGGTTTCCGGGTTGGGCAAAAATTTCACATCAAGGTAATAGGCGGATAAAGCGTCCCGCAGCGGTTCCGGCATGCGGAGCTTCTGAAAGATCTCTTCGAAACGTTTCCCGTAGATCCGTTCATACAGAAGCGGCCCGATCAAAAGCACCGTTTCGGTATCCGGCAGGCGCATGACGATATAATGGCACTGAAAAAGGTCGGTCCGGTTCACGACCATGCGCTCCTGTATTCCCGCAAGCGCCTGGTTGAGCCGTTCGGTCGCATTCGGAAACCCCAGGATCTTTTCCCGAAGCTGCTTGTCGTATGCGTCTGTGGCTGCAAACGGCAGCGCTTCCAGATGATAAGGAAGCGACAGCATTTGAAACAGATCGGTAATAAAGCCCATCAGCGTGGAATCCATCGGTCCTCCACCCCCTTTCTGCCGCCGGATGGGACGGCGCGGATTGCAGGATTTTTATCCATTATTGCATAGATTCACGGTAAAATCAACCGAATCTGCAAATCGTATAAAAAGATATGAAAATTATGTATGTTCATCCCGTTTTTTATCCCGTATAATGATTTTCAACAAAAGGATGCGTAAATCGACAAAGCCTTTTGTGCAAAACAACGCCGCTCGGTAAATGCCGCAGCCGGCCTGACGCAGTCTGTAAAAGGCGTTTCCCGCCTTGCAGAAATATATGATAAAGGGGAATGAACAATGGCAGCTTTCACCACTTCACCCGTCCGGCCTTTTGGCATGAGAGACAAACTGGGCTATATGTTCGGCGATTTCGGGAACGATTTCACCTTCATGTTATCGTCCAGTTTTATGATGGTGTTCTACACCAATGTCATGGGCGTTGACCCGTTCCTTGTCGGCGTGCTGATGATGGCCGCACGCTTTGTGGATGCGTTCACGGACGTAACCATGGGACAGATCGTCGACCGCTCCAAACCGACGGCAGACGGCAAGTTCCGGCCCTGGCTCAAACGGATGTGCGGCCCGGTCGCGGTTTCATCCTTCCTGATCTTTCAGGCAGAGTTTGCGGGTATGCCGATGGCGTTCAAAATTTTCTGGATGTTTTTAACTTACATCCTCTGGGGCAGCATCTTTTATACCTCAATCAATATCCCCTATGGTTCGATGGCTTCCGCTGTTTCGGCCGATCCGGAGGAACGGGCGCAGCTTTCCACCTGGCGTACCATCGGCGCGACGCTCGCTTCCATGGCAATCGGCGCCGGCACCCCGATGTTCGCCTACGTCATGGTCGATGGGCAGAACGTCCTTTCCGGCCCCCGCCTGACCATTATTGCAGGCGTATTTTCGGTCTGTGCGATCATCTGCTATCTGCTCTGCTTCCATCTGGTGCGTGAACGGGTCGAAGTCCCGCCGAATACTTCCAAGCTGGATATTCCCGCCATGCTGAAAAGCATTTTTACCAACCGCGCCCTGCTGGGCATTATCGCCGCCGCGATTCTTCTGCTGCTGGGTATGCTTGGGATGCAGGGGATGGCAAGCTATATTTTCCCGATCTATTACAACAGCCCGACCGCACAGTCGATGGCAACTATGGCCGGTTCGGTCTGCGTTTTGGTGATCTGCGCCCCCTTCGCGTCCAAACTCGCCGCAAAGTTTGGTAAAAGGGAAATGTCCGCCGTTTCCTGCCTGCTGGGTGCGGTGTCTTACGTCATCTGCCTGCTGCCTGCTGCTCCGCCCGGAGAGCGCGGCGGTCTATGTCGTTTTTTATACGCTGGCCTATATCGGGCTTGGGATGTTCAATACCGTTATCTGGGCAATGATCACCGATGTGATCGACGACGCGGAGGTCCGAAACGGCGTCCGTGAGGACGGCACAATCTACTCGGTCTACTCCTTCGCGCGGAAGCTCGGGCAGGCGTTTTCCTCCGGCATGATCGGGGCGGTGCTGACCGCAATCGGCTATACGCAGGAGGTCGGCTGGAACCCCGGCGCCTACCCGGAAATTATGGCGCAGGTGTTCAACTGGTCGTGCCTGATCCCGGCGATCGGGCTGGCGGCAGTTTCCCTGTCCCTGTTCTTCCTTTACCCGCTGAGCAAGGGCCGCGTCGAGGCGAACGTCGCCGAGCTGGCACGCCGCCGCGGAAAATGACCCTGCTGATACATCTTTTGTTAGCCGGAGGGGAAGCAATTTCCCCTCCACCTCCTTTTCCCGGCAGCAGGTACTTGCGGTATCCCCCCGCTCTTCTGCCGTGAAGAAGCGTGAACGATATGTTATAAAATCTGATTTGAATGGAGGGTTCCCTGATGAAATCCCAGAAAGCATCCGACCATATCCAATACTACCGCAGCCCGGATGGGCCTGTGATCGGTACGGTTTCGCGTCCGGTAATCGAACAGGGCGGATCGTTTTTCAAAGATATTGACGGCAGCGGTACGGTGTCCGCCGTCAACGACTGGCGGCGTGCGCCGCAGGAACGCGCGGAAGCCTATGCCGCGCTGCTGACGACAGAGGAGAAGATCGGCCAGCTGTTCATCTCGGACTGGCGGATGGCGAAATATCCGCCGTCCGGCCCGATGGCCCCCGAAGATTATCAGGTCATTCCCGATGGATCCGGGCTGCTGGACGAAGGGGAACTGCGCGGGAAAACCATTTTCGGCGAGCAGAACCTTCCCGGCACGACGGATCTGCTCAAGAACTGGTTCAGCCGTCACCTGATCCTCCGCGCAAACGCGAAACCGGACGAAATTGCCGATTGGATCAACCAGCTGCACGCAGTCGCAGAAGAGTGCAGCCATTTTGTCCCGGTGCAGGTGGTTTCCAACTCCCGCAACGAAAACGGCGAGATCGTGTTTGGCATGAACGATGCCGCCGGGGTATTCGCCTCATGGCCGGGGACGCTGGGCATTGCCGCCGCTGTCCGGGGAGACGGTCTGGATATCATTGACCGCTTTGCGGACTGCATCCGGCGGGAATGGGATGCGGTCGGCATGAAAAAGGGCTACATGTATATGGCGGACTGTGTAACCGACCCGCGCTGGCAACGCGCCTATGGCACGTTCGGTGAAGATCCGGCGCTTATCACCGCGATTTTCGAGCGGCTGATCCCCGGCATCCAGGGCAGCAAGGAAGGGGTGACTCCGGACGGCGTTTCGGTAACGGTGAAGCACTTCCCGGGCGGCGGGCCGCGCGAAAACGGCTTTGATCCGCATTATGCCGCCGGTCAATGGAACGTTTACCGCACGCCGGGAAGCCTGCAAAAGTACCATATCCCGGCATTCCGCCCGGCGGTGAAATACCATGCTGCGTCCATTATGCCGTATTATTCCAAGCCCTCCGACGCCAAGAGCGCGCCGCAGCAGGATACGGAGGGAACCCCCGTCCGGTTTACGCCTTACGGCTTTGCCTATAACAAGGCGTTTATTGACGGGATGCTTCGCAGGCAAATGGGCTTTGACGGTTATATCAATTCGGACACCGGGATCCTCCATAATATGTGCTGGGGCGTGGAAGCGCTTGATGTACCAGAGCGGATCGGCTTTGCGGTCACGCAGTCGGGGGTCGACCTGATTTCCGGCCTGTTCGATAACGAGGCTGCACAGCAGGCATATAGCCGCGGCAAATATGGCTATTACGAGACGCATCCGATTCCGGAAGGCTACCATGCAGAAGACTTGGTGCTGACGAATGAATCCTTGAACCGTGCCGTGACCCGGACGCTGACCGAGCTGTTCCGGCAGGGGATGTTTGAAAACCCGTACCGCGACCCGAAGCGTGCGGCGGCAGTTGTCGCCGATCCGTCAGACTGGGAAGAAGCGTTTTCCGTACACCGGAAATCGGTCGTGCTGCTGAAAAACGACGGGAGCCTTCCGCTTACCGACCGGAATATCGAGGGGAAAAAGCTGTATGCGGAAGCCTTCTGCAAGGATGCGGGAGCCGGTACAGCGGCAACCGAAGCGCTGCGCGGGCGGCTGGAAAAGTTCCATCTGACGAGCGATCCCGCCGAAGCAGATTATGCGATCCTGATGATAACGCCGTCCTCCGGAGAATATTTCAGCGCGACAATGGGATATCTGGAATTGGATATCTGTGAAAACAAAACGGTATGCGATGTGGACGGGCAGGGATGTCCGACGGAAAAAACACATCTGGAAACGACGCTTGCAGGCGCGAAACGGATCGTGGAAATTGCAAACGCCGTCCACGCGAACGGCGGTAAGGTGATTGCCAACATCAACATTACGCTTCCCTGGGAGGTCGGTAATGTGGAGCCTTATGCCGACGCGCTGACTGCCGGTTTTGATACCGATCCGGCGGCAACGCTGGATGTGATGTTCGGACGGTTCCAGCCAGTCGGCAGGCTCCCGGTCACGCTGCCGCGCGGGGATGATGTTCTTGCCGTAGATGCGAAAGGGATTTGCGTCAGTCCGAATGACGTCCCCGGTTATGACAAGGATCTGTATATGCCGGACGGAATGAAGGATGAAAACGGAAAGGCATATGCGTACCGCGATACGGCAGGCAACTACTACGAGCTGGATTTTGGCCTGCATTTTTGAACGGAAAAGGAGGAAAACGAGAGCATCTTACCTATAGAAAAAGCGGGCAAAATTTCCTCTTAAAGCGATACGGGAATTCATGCGGGATCCATGTTTTTTCATCGTTCGGGAACCGGAGAATATGCTTCCCACGCCGCCAATCGACCATATACCCAACCTCCGCCTCAGCGGATATACAGTTTTTGCTGCATATCCGCTGAGGTTTTTTTCGTTTTCCTGGAAAAGCTCGACAAAATATACCAATATCTGACATAATGGGTGCAACAAACTGCATGGAGGCGGAAACGATGAAATTGAATACGAAAATAATAAAGCGTTATTTAAGCGCTTGCGAGATGGAAAAGCGGCTGAGCCCCAAAACCATAAAGGCGTATCGGAGCGATCTGGAACAGTTTCGGGAATACCTGATCGCTGAAGATAAGGTTTTTGACCGCGATACGCTCAAGGGTTATTTTGCGTTGCTGAACAGCCAATTCAAACCTCTGACTGTGAAGCGGAAACGCGCCTCCCTTCGGGCGCTTGTGACATGGTTGATCGACGAACGGTTTATGGATCGGAACCCCTTTGAAAACCTGCATTTGAAGATACAGCAACCGAAATTATTACCGCGGGATATCCCGCTTCATGAAATCGGGCATTTGCTTTCCGTTGCTTATGATCGTATGAATCGGCAAGCGGATAATGGTGCAGCGCTTTGCGAAACCGCAGTTATGGAGCTGTTGTTTGCAACCGGCCTGCGAGTTTCCGAACTGTCCGACCTGCGGACGCAGGATGTGAATCTGGTTGACGGCGTGATTCGCATTTACGGCAAAGGCGCAAAAGAACGCGTTGTCGGAATCGGAAACAAAGAGGTTTTAACCCTGCTGCGCAGCTATGAGGCGCAGTTCCAGCCTGACCGGAACGGCACGTTCTTCCGGAACCGGAACGGCGATCGTCTATCGGAACAGTCGGTGCGGCGGATTGTTCATAAATATACGAAAATTGCCGGTATTCCGACGCGTATCACGCCGCATATGTTCCGCCATTCGCTGGCGGCGATGCTGGTCAGTGAAGAGGTTTCGATCCGGATTGTACAGCGGCTGCTGGGCCACTCCTCGATTTTGACAACGCAGATTTATACCCACGTCGCAGATCAGAAGCAACGCGAAATTATTGCGGCAAAACATCCACGTAATAAGCTTTCGTTCCCCGTGGAGAGCGTTTGCGCGTGATTTTTTTCAAACGCCGATGTGATTTTACACTTTCAGACGGCCTTTTCGGTCGGGCCGCAGCCCCGCGCGAAATCGACGGATAATACACTATTATCCGTTGAAAGTCAAGACCAATTTTCACAAAAAGCTGCGACCGTTTTTGTGAAAGCCAGACAAAAATGCTTCCCAATCTGCTTTTTAAACGCCCGAAAATGTGCCGAAAAACGGCGAAATCGACGGATAATAGTGTATTATCCTGTTTAGGGGTTAGCGTTGCCCGGTCGGGAATCCGACCCTCAAGAATTCAACCGGATTCTTTCAGTGAGAGCGGGGAGGCGTTGTCATGTTGTCGTTAACGGTGCGCGCAGGCGATTATATCACAATCGGTGACGATATTGTCGTACAGGTTTTGAAAACTGGCGACGTGTTTCGGCTGGCGGTCGATGCGCCGCGCTCTATGCAGATCGAGCGCGCAAAGATTCGGGAGCAGTCGGGCGCGGCGCCGGAGTGTATTCAGCGCGTCCAAAAACTGCCTGCAATCGGGAAATACCCCAAACGGGCGCAGTCTTCGAACGCAATGACACGGTAACGGGAGGGATTGCGAATGCCTCGAAAACCGGCGCGGAAAAGCCCTTCCTCCGACGGAAAAACGTCCAGGAAAACAGCGCAGTATACAGTGTTTAAAATGCGCCTTTATCCAACCCCGGAGCAGGCGGCGCTGATGGAGAAAACCTTCGGCTGCTGCC
>CAJUGU010000072.1 GCA_910586105.1 uncultured Eubacteriales bacterium
TAATCAACCATTCTTACTTTTGTAAATTACTGGATATTTTATGAAACTGCCGTGTCCAAGGATGTCGCAGCCGATCGGTTCGCCAAGCGCCGTGTCCCCGGACAGCAGGCCGTGGCTGCGGGAGCCGCGCCATTCCGCCATCAGGGTTTCCGCATAACATGGCAGCGTCGATACGCTCACGACCCGGCAGTCGATCGCGGAAAGCCAGGCTTCCCGGAACGCCAGCGCGTCCGAAGACCGGAGGAACCGGCCGTCAATATCGATCGCGCGGCAGTCGAAAAGATGATTCGCGGCGGCGTAAAATTCCACGCGGCGCTCGCCGGTCAGGCGCAGCCGGGCTTCATAATCCTGCTGTTCGCCCCTGCGCCAGCCGCCGAGGAAGCATTCCCGTTTGGGGTGCTGCTCCCCGATGCAGCCGCTGACCGACAGGATCTGCGTCCCGACCCCGCGCAGCCATTCCGGCGCGGCGACCGGTTCGCATAAATAATATCCAACGACCTGATAAGGCTCCATGATGACCTCTTTGTTTTGGGGGATACCGCCGCAATTCATCGCGGCAGACGCTGTTTGACACTGGAAACGCCCCTGATATAACGGAGCAGCAGCCGCCAGCAGCCCCACCCGATCAGGTACAGCGCCGCGCCCAAAACGATGCTGAGGACGAAAACGGCGAACGGGTTTTCGATCCCGGCAATGCCGACGCGCGCCGCGAAGGGGATGCCAAGGCCGAACAGCGCGTCGATCAGCTTGACCGCGCCGGAGATGGGCGCAACCGCCGCGCAAAGGATGAAGACCGGGGCGCAGATCGCAAGCACCGGGATGACAAACATTCCGGAAAGCCCCGCAAGGCTGTAATAGGCGCAGAGCGCAAGCACCCGTTTGCCGCTGAACGCGCCGCCTTCCGCGATCAGGTCGCCCAAATAGGCTTTTGCCAGCGCTTTGGGATCGCCAAGGCGTTCGACGATCTCCCCGGCGGTCTTCCCGCCGCCCTGCAATTCGAGCATTTCGCTCTTGATCTCCTTCACAATGTCCACGCGTTCGGAAACCGGCAGCGGTTTCAGGCTCCGCTCGACCGTTTCCAGATAATCGTTCAAGGTTTTATCCATGGTGTTCGTCTCCTTTCAATTCGTCGATCGCGTTCAGCAGGCGCTCCCATTCCCCGGACATGGCGGCGATGTATTCCAGCCCCTGATCCGTGATGGAATAATATTTCCGGGGCGGAAGCCCTTCGGCGCTTTCCTGCCAGCTGAACGTGACGTGCCCTTCCTTCATCAGCCGCCGAAGCAGCGGATAGATGGTGTTTTCCTTTGCGGCGAGGATCGGGTACTGCTCCAGCGCGCTGATGATTTCGTAGCCGTAGGACGGGCGGCGCTTTATCATAAGCAGGATGCAGAATTCCAGCGTGCCCCGCTTGATTTGGGATCTCCAATCGTCAATGTTCATCTACTGTACCTCCTGTGGATACATCGTACTACACAGTACATCGTTTGTCAAGGGTATATCGGAAAAGTATTTCCCGGGGCGCAGCCGCCCCCCTTACAATTTTGTAAGGTTCGCACGAACCGGCGGAAAATGTGCTATAATATTGCCAGAACCACGAAAGGACGTATCTGCCATGCCCCATCTCCTGTTGCTTGAAGACGATGAAAGCCTGTTGGACGGCCTGCTGTACGCGCTCCCGAAGAACGGCTTTTCGGTCGAACCGGCGCGCTCGGTCGCGCAGGCGGAAACGCTGCTGCACAGCCGTGCCTTTGACCTCCTGCTGCTCGATGTATCCCTGCCGGACGGCTCCGGCTTTTCGGTCTGCGAAAAGGCGCGCGCTTCCGGCAGCCAGACGCCGATCATTTTCCTGACCGCCTCGGACGAGGAACCCAACGTGATCCGCGGCCTGGACAGCGGCGCGGACGATTATATTGCCAAGCCCTTCCGGCTGGGGGAGCTTTGCTCGCGGATCCGCGCCCAGCTCCGCCGGACGCCGCAGGGCGAACGGCTGCGGTCGGGCGAATTGGAGGTCGACCGTCTGGCCGGGCGCGCGCTGCGCGGCGGCAAACCGCTCGACCTGACCGCCGCCGAATACCGGCTGCTGTGCCTGCTGCTTGAAAATCGCGGGAAGACATTGTCCCGCGCCGCGATTTTAAACGCGCTCTGGGACGGGCGGGGCAGCTTTGTGGACGATAACACGCTGTCGGTCTATATCCGCCGCCTGCGTGAGAAAATCGAGGACGACCCGTCCCATCCGGAACGGCTGCTGACCGTGCGCGGGCTGGGTTACTGCTGGAAGGAGGACGCGCCGTGAATTTCCTGCAAGAGCGGGACGCGCGGCGGTTTTTCGCGCTGACCGCCGCCGTCTGCGCGGGGCTCCTGCTGTTCGCCGCATTGTTTGCGGGGATGCAGGCGGCGGAGCTTCGCGCGCTGCTGGCCGAACGGGAGCGCACGATCGTAACGGCGCTGCTCGAACAGGGCAGCGCCCCGGGCGAGATCGTCGGCGTTCTGCAAAACGCCCGCGTTTCGGAACCCGCCCGCGAACTGCTCGACCAGCTGGGGCGGGACGGGAGCACGCCGGTCTGGCTGCTGGATTCGGTGCGGACGCGGGCGGCGCAGACGCTGCGGAACGCTTTGCTTCCGGCGCTGCTGCTTGCCGCGCTCCAGCTTTGGGGGACGGCGCATTATCTCCGCCGCCGCGACGCGGTATACCGCGAGGCAACAACGATCTTATCGCATTATGCGCAGGGCGACTTCCGCCGCCGCCTGCCGCGCGCGGAGGAGGGGGCGCTGTATCAGCTGTTCGCCGCCGCCGACCAGCTTTCGACGGCGCTACAGGCAAGGATCGAAGCGGAGCGCGGTTCCCGGGCGTTCTTGAAGGATATGCTTTCGGACATTTCGCACCAGTTAAAAACGCCGCTTTCGGCGCTGCAAATGTATATGGACATCCTGACGGCGGAGCCGGAGGAAGCGGACACGGTGCGGACGTTCACGGCGAAGTCGCTGGCGTCGCTCGCGCGGATGGAAAGCCTGATCGGGGCGCTGCTGAAAATCGCGCGGCTGGACGCGGGAAGCATCCAATTCAGCCGGGAAGCGACGTATGCGGCGGAGCTTGCGAAGCGGGCGGCGTCCGAACTGAAAACGCGGGCGGCGCGGGAGGGCAAACGCCTGACGCTCACGGGCGCGGAGGACGCGGTGCTGCACTGTGACCCGGGCTGGACGGCGGAAGCTCTTGGAAACTTGATTAAGAACGCGTTAGACCACACGCCCTGCGGCGGCGAGGTTGCGGTGCGCTGGGAGCGTTCGCCGCTGCTGGTACGGTTTACGGTAACGGACACGGGCGAAGGGATTGCGGCAGACGACCTGCACCATATTTTCAAGCGGTTTTACCGGGCGGCGTCGTCGCAGGGGCGAACGGGGGTCGGGCTGGGCCTGCCGCTGGCGCGGGCGATCGTGGAGGGGCAGGGCGGCGTACTTTCGGTGCAGAGCGAACCGGGGGAAGGCGCAGTTTTTACGGCGTCCTTTCTTACGAAACCGTAAGGTCAAATTCACCTTCCTGTAAGGCAGCCCTGTTATACTGGAACCATGCGGCAGGGTGCTGCCTACGGGGACTCCGCCCCCGCGCCCCCCTCAGTTCTCCGCGGACAGCGCCAGAGGGACTCGCCCCTCTGGACACCCCCTCCCGCCTGCGGGCGGGACGGAGGACCGGGCGCGTCGATCCTCGTCGTCTCCTGCCGGCCGGCCATCCACGGCGACCCGCGCCCTGCCGCAAATCTTATACTTTGGAGCGTGAGCTTTCTATGGATATCTTACAGGTACAGGGACTTTGCAAGACCTACGGTTCCGGAGCCGCAGAAGTACAGGCGCTGAAAAACGCGGCCTTCTCGCTGCGCAAGGGCGAATTTGCGGCCATTGTGGGCGATTCCGGCTCGGGGAAAAGCACCCTGCTGAACTGTGTCGGCGGTCTGGACACCCCGACCTCGGGCAAGGTACTGCTGGACGGCGAAGACCTGTTCGCGTTATCGGAAACGCGCCGCACGATTTTCCGGCGGCAGAACATCGGGTTTATCTTTCAATCCTTTCATCTGATCCCGGAACTGGACGTGGAACAAAATATCATATTCCCGCTGCTGCTGGACGGGCAAAAGCCTGACCGCGACCGGGTCGACGAGCTGCTGGAGGTGCTTGGGCTGATCGACCGCCGGAAGCATCTGCCGTCGCAGCTTTCCGGCGGGCAGCAGCAGCGGGCGGCGATCGGGCGCGCGCTGATGACCCGTCCGATGCTGGTACTGGCGGACGAACCGACCGGCAATCTGGATTCCCACAGCAGCCGGGACGTGATGGACCTGCTGCTGAAGGCTTCCCGCCGTTATCAGCAAACGATCCTGATGATTACCCACAATCTGAGCCTGACCGCTTCCGCCGACCGGGTTTTCCGGGTGACCGACGGCGTGCTGACCGATCTGGGGGGTGTACGGGAATGAGGAGCTATCTCGACCTTGCGGGGATCGTCAGCCGCCGCCGGCAAAGCCATATGACGCGGCTGTGCATCGTGCTTGCGGTATTTCTGGTGACCGCCATTTTCGGCATGGCGGATATGGAGCTGAACAGCCAGCGGTTACAGGCGATTCAGCAATACGGCAACTGGCACGCCCAAATCCGCGGCCTGACCGCCGAGGAGGGCGAACGGGTCGCCGCCCGTCCCGAAGTCCAGCGGGCGGCGTGGTATGACGCGGTCAATGTGGACCTGGATCAGGATTACACGATTGGCGGCGAACGCGTCGCCATCTGCGGAATGGACGAGGGCTGGCTTGCTATCTTCCCGGGCGCGGTTTATCTGGAAGGCGGCTATCCGTCGGAGCCGGGCACGGTCTCGCTGACCCAAAACGCGCACACGCTGCTGGGGGTGTCGCTGGGCGATCCGGTGACGCTTACCCTGCCGGACGGGCGCGCGGAAACGTTGCTCGTGACCGGATTCATCGGCGACACGTCGCAGATGCTGAAGCAGGACAGCGCGGGCGTTCTGATGAACCTGGCCGATTACCGGCGCTGCGTGCCGGAGGCGGCCCCCGAGCTTTACGTCCGGCTTACGACGTTCTGCGATATGCAGGGGGTGTTCCGCGAGATCCAGGCGGATTTCGGCATTGCCGGGGAAGATATCGGCAAAAACCCCAAGCTGATGGGGCTGACGGGGCAGAGCGACAACGACTTTATGCAGATGCTGTACCGGGCGGCGGCGATCCTGTCCGGGGTGGTGGTTGTGTCGGCGGTACTCATGATGTCGGGGAGCCTGAACAGCAGCGTCGCCCAGCGCACCGAGTTCTTCGGATTGCTGCGCTGCCTGGGGGCGACCCCGAAGCAGGTGCGGAAATATGTCCGGCGCGAGGCGCTTGGCTGGTGCCGGACGGCGATCCCGCTGGGGCTGCTTGCCGGGACGGCGGTTATCTGGCTGCTGTGCGAAATCCTGCGCGCGCTGACGCCGACGTATTTTAACGGCCTGCCGCGGCTGGGGATCAGTCCGGCGGCGCTGGCGAGCGGCGCGGCGGTCGGATTGCTGACGGTGCTGCTGGCGGCGCGCACCCCGGCCAAACGGGCGGCGAAGGCTTCCCCGATGGCGGTGGTCTCGGGCAACGCGGGTACGGTACAGGCGGCGAAATCGGCGGCAAGCACCCGCTTTTTCCGGGTCGAAACCGCGCTCGGCGTGCATCATGCGACCGGCAGCCGGCGTAACTTCCTGCTGATGGCGGGATCGTTTGCGTTCAGTATTGTTTTATTCCTTGCGTTCGTCGCGGTCTCGGATTTTATGGACCATGCGATTAAGCCGGTGCATCCGAGCACGCCCGATTTTTCGGTTGTCAGCCCGGACGAGAGCTGTTCGCTTCCCGCGTCGCTGACGGAGGAGATCGCGGCGCTCCCGATGGTCAAACGGGTGTATGGGCGCGGTTTTGCTTACGATTTGCAGGGCGAATGCGGGGGCGCGCCGGTGACGGCGACGCTGATTTCCTATGAATCGAACCAGTTCGAATGGGCGCGTCAGGCGCGGATCGACGGCGATTTCCGCGAAGCCGAAGCGGGGCGGGGCCTGCTGCTTGCCTACAATTCCGGCGAAGTAGAGGGCGGCGGCCGCGTGCATACCGGCGATTTTATCACCTTGAATGGGTATGCGCTGCCGATCTCGGGGACGGTGAGCTGGAGCCCTTACGACCTGACGCCGGGCAGTGAAACGCTGTTCTGTTCGGAAGCGTTGTTCCGGCAGCTTACCGGGGAAGACGGGCTGACGGTGATCGACGTCCAATTCCGCGCGGGCGATACCGATGAAGCGGTCGCCCGGGTCCGGGAACTGGCGGGGGACGGCGTGAACTTCTCCGACCGGCGGCTGAGCAACCGCGAAGCCCGGGGGGCGTATTATGCGTTTGCGCTGTTTGTGTATGGATTTCTGGCGGTTGTTACGCTGATTGCGGTCGTGCATATCGTGAACAGCATAGCGCTCAGCGTTTCGGCGCGGATGCGGCAGTATGGCGCGATGCGGGCGATCGGCATGGAGACGGGACAGCTCACCCGAATGGTCGCGGCGGAAGCGCTGACGTATGCGCTGGGCGGGGCCGTGTTCGGCAGCGCGCTGGGACTGCCGCTGAACTGGCTGCTGTTTTCGCAAATGGTGTCGTTCCAGTGGGGCGACCCGTGGAGCGTGCCGTGGAAGGCGCTGGCGGCGATCCTGCTGGCGCTGCTGGCGGCGGTCGGGCTGGCGGTCGCGGCCCCGGCGCGGCGGATTCGGGAAATGTCGGTGACGGATACGATCGCGGCGGACTGAAAGACGGTGTGAAGCCGTTTTCCAACGCTGGCAGAGCCTGTCATGCGCCGGTCATGGAATGTTATATTATAGGAAATGCTCGAAAGGGATGTTTCCGATGTACGATTTTCATATGCACACGAACCGTTCGTTTGACGCGGACGCCAGCCCGCTGGAAATGCTTGCCGCCGCCGAGCGGGCGGGGCTGCGCGAAATCTGTTTTACCGACCATGTTGATTTTGACGGCAGCGGGGAAGCGCCCGCCGATCTGTCGGCGCTGCGCCGGGATATCGAGGAACTGCGGCCTTCGGCGGTGCGGGTGCGGTTTGGCGCGGAGGTCAGCCTTGGCGATGCGGGATGCATCCGACGGGCGCGGGAATGGATTGCGGGGCAGCCGCTGGATTTTGTGATTGGGTCGGTGCATATGCTGGAGGATGTTGACCCGTATTATCAGAAGGAGCTGTATGACAGCGCGCCGAAGGCGGAGGTTTACTGCCGGTATCTGGAATATGTGAGCCGATGTATCCGGGCGGAGCTTGATTTTTGCGTGCTGGGGCATTATGATTACATCGCAAAATTCGCGCCGTATGCCGACCGCTCTTTTTCGCTGGATGCGGCGGGCGGGCTGTTTGACGAAATCTTCGATTTCCTGATCGGGAATGGGAAGGGGATTGAGGTCAACACCGCGTCGTGGCGGGATGCGTCCGCGTGGGGGCTGGACATCCTGCGGCGGTATCGGGAACGGGGCGGCGAGTTTGTCACGATCGGGTCGGATGCGCATACGTCGGAGCGGGTCGGAAACCGGGTCGCGGAGGCGGTCGAGCTGGCGCGTGCGGCGGGGATTCCGTATGTGGCCACGTTTGAGCGGATGAAACCGGTTTTACACCGGCTGTGAGTGTGGGCGCGGGCTGGTCAGCGCCGCGTCGGGGACTGGCAGGAAGCCCAAGCCCCCGTCCCGCCCGCAGGCGAGGAGAGATGCGCAGCATCTCGGGGTCTGGGGTCTACGACCCCAGCGGGATTCCAAAGGGCGGAGCCCTTTGGCGCCCTGCGGGGGCGGGGATCCAAGGGGCAGGGCCCCTTGGGGGAAAATTGCAGCGTTGGCTGGTAATTTATTGATGGGTGTGCTATACTGGAGAGGATAGATGGCGGCGTGCGCCGTCTCATCCCTATGAAAGGAGGCGGCACCCTTCATGTCCCTTAACGCGGAGCTGCCCAAATTAAGCGCCAACAGCCGCAGGCTGATCCAGAAATTGGCCGAGCTGCCCCAAGCATGGATCACCGCCGCCGCTCTCGCCGAAGCCATCGGCGTCAGCCGCCGCACCGTCCTGCGTGAACTCCCCTCCATCGAAAAATGGCTCACCGCCGCCGGCTTCCGCTTCCAGCGACGCCCCGGTCAGGGACTGTTGCTGGATGAACCCGATCGCGCCCCCCTGCTCGCGCTCCTGAACAGCGGTTCGCGCCCCGCTCTCCCCAAAACCGAACGGCGGCAAAGGCTGCTGGTTTCCCTGCTTGCGGCAAAAGAGCCCCGGAAAACGTATGCGCTGGCAAGAGAAGCGGACGCGTCCGAGCATACGCTGGCCGCCGATTTGATTTGGGCGGAGGAGTGGCTGCGCCCCTATAACGTGCAGATGTGCAAGCGCCCCGGCGTCGGCGTCTGGCTGGAAGCCGCGCCCGATAAGCGCCGCCGCGCCGTCAGCGCGCTCATGCGCTTGCGGATGCCCAAACAGGATGCGCTCCCCGGAAAGCCCTTTGCCCTGCCCGGGCTGCTTGCCCCCGAAACCGCCGACGCGGTCTGGACGCTGCTGCGGGAGTTTGAGCAGCAGGAAGGACTGTATTTTACCGACGCCGGGTTCCTTTCGCTGGCGATCCACTGCGCGCTGACCGTAGAACAGATCCGGGCGGGCGATTGGGCCCCGTCGCCGGCAGAGAAAGCGACCGGGCTTGACCTTGCCGCGCGGCTCGCCAAACGGCTGGAAGCGGCGTTTTCCATCGCGCTCCCCACCGAGGAAGTGCGGTATCTGGCGCTGTATCTGGATGCCTATGGCGGGGGTCCAAAGGCCGACGATTGGGGCGAAGCCGGGGAAATGGAGCTGCGCGGCCTCGCCGTCCACCTGATCGCCAGCGTCGAACGCGCCCTCGGCGTGGACCTCAGCCGTTACGCTTCCCTCTCCGAAGACCTTTTCCTGCATCTCCGCCCCATGATGTATCGCATCGAACAAGGCGTGCCCTCCGAAAACCCTCAGCTGACCGTGATCCAGACCGAATACGCCCCGCTATGGCAGGCGACCCGCGCCGCCTGCGACGAAGCCCAGGAAGCCCTCGCCCTCCCGCCCATCCCCGACGCGGAAGCCGGGTTTTTAGCGATGCACTTCGGCGCGGTTTTAGAGCGCGAATCGCTCGCGCGGATGCGCATCCAGACCATGGTCGTCTGCCCCTTCGGCATGGCGTCGAGCAAGTTCTTAGCGTCCCAGCTGATGCGGGAGTTTCCGAGCCTGCACATCACCGCGAGCGGTTCGGCCCGCGGCCTGTCGCCCGAAAGCCTGCGCAGGCAGGGCATTGACCTGCTGGTCTCTACCGTCCCGCTGGACATCGATTTTCCGCATGTCTGCGTGAACGCGATCTTGCAGGAGCAGGACCGCGCCCGCCTGCGCAGCGCGCTTGCCCAAGTGCAGACCGGCTCCGCCCCCGCGCGGCCCGCCCAGTCGGCCGACAGCCTGCGCTACGCCGGACGACTGAGCGCTGCCCTCCTCGACCTGCTCGCGACCCTGAAGATCGAAACCGTGCCGCGCCCCCGCACGCGCGCCGCCCTGATCGCCGAAGCCGCCCGCCTGTTCGCGCCCGACAACCCCGCGCCGGTCGAACGGGCGCTCGAACGCCGCGAGGCGCTCGGCGATACCTACATCAGGCCTCTGTGGGCGCTGCTGCTGCACTGCAAAACGAACGCTGTTTCCGGCTGCCGCCTAGGCTATCTGCGCGCGGAGCCGCCCGTATACGAAGACGGCCGGATGATCCGGGGCGCGCTGGTGCTGCTCGCCCCCGACGCGGACGACAACGTCCCGACGGAGGTCATGCAGGCGGTCAGCGGCATCCTGATCGAAGACCCGCAGCTGATCGAAGCTCTGCGCGGCGGCGACCTGGACGGCGCGGCAGCGATCCTTGAGCGCGGCCTTGGCGACCGGTTCCGCGTTGCCCTGCGTAAAAAATGGAAGGCATAGCGCACGCATAGGAGCGCTGCGGGACACCTGTCTCCCGCGCTTGCAGCGCCGGCCTGAAAAACCGGATCAATGCCGCTGTTTTTGGAAAAAAACGGTGACAAGCCCCGTTTTATGGTGTATAATAAGGGACAGTATCCGATTTTGGGCAAGGGAGGCAACGATCCATGGGCGACAGCAAGCGGGTGACGATCCAGACCATTGCGGACGAAGCGCGGGTCTCGAAGTCGACCGTCTCGTGTTTTCTGAACGGCAAGCGGGAGAAAATGAGCGCGGAGACACGGCAGCGCATTGCTGACGTGATCGAGAAATATGACTACCGGCCCAGCGCTGCCGCCCGGTCGCTGACGGCGGGGCGATCGAGCCTGTTGGGGGTGATTGTCTGCGACATCACGAATGGCTTTGCGAACCGGCTGGTGAAGGGGATCGCACAGGCCTGCCGGGAAGGCGGCTATCAGATCCTGGTCGGCACGAGCGAATACGAACCGGAGGCCGAACGGCTTCAACTGGAACGCATGATTGATATGAAGGTCGACGGCGTGATCTTACAGCCGACGGGAGCGCCGACCGATTCGATCGATCTACTGCGGCGCGCGGGGATCCCGGTGATCTGCATTGATTCCAAGCCTGAGGACGCGCCGTTATGGGTTACGACCAGCAACTACTGTTCGACCTTCCAAGCCGTCGCCCAATGCCTGCAAAGGGGTTATGCGCGCTGCCTGCTGCTCTCAGCGGATCCGGGGCTGTTGACTTCGCGACAGGAGCGGTACCAGGCGTGCCGGGAAGCGGCCGGGCGGGCGGGAGCGCCTTGCCGGGCGGAGATCATTGGGGCGGAGACGCCGGACGGGGATATATTGGCGCTTGTGGAGCAGTCGCTTTGCGACCGGACGCTGGTCTTCGTGCCAAGCTGCTGGCTGCTGCCGAAGGTATTCCGGGCGCTTGCGCCGCTGCATACGGAGATCCCGGAGCGTTTGGGGCTGCTGGGTTTTGACAACGAGGAGTGGGTCGATTTTTCCCAACCGAGCGTATCGACGATCGTGCAGCCAGCCTTTCAGGAGGGGGCGACGACGGCGGCGCTGTTGATCGACAACATCTTGGGCAAGCCGTCCCCGCTGTGCAGCGCTACGCTGGAATGCGAGATCGTCCTGCGCGGCTCGACCCGGTAGCGCCGGGGGATTTCGCCCGCTGCGGCGGGCGACGGGGGCGCTGCCCCTCGACCTCGCGATTTTTTCGAGAAAAAATCGAGTAAAAGCTTTAGTACGCCTGCGGGCGGGATGGGGTTTCGCCCGCTGCGGCGGGCGACGAAGGGCTTCGCCCCTCGACCCCGAAATCTTTAGGACCGGTATTTATAAGCTAAAGTGGTGGATGGACGGTAGATGGCGCAGCATGACCGCGTCAGATGCCGTCCAGACGCCGCTTTGGGCTTGTGAATACTGGTTCTAAAACATGACCCGCCGCGTGAAAGCGTCTAAGATGGGAAATGGAACAACAGGAAAGCGTTTTACCTGCGATTGGAGAGCGGATGCCGCCGACGGCGTCCGTTTTTTGCTGCGCGCAGATTTTCCAATTTTTTCGCCGCATTTGCAAAGTGTTCATTGTTTTTTCAAACTTCTGTGGTATAATGTTTTTTCGGAAAGTATACCGGAAGGGGCGGCAAGCCCCGCCCCTTCCGCAGACCCTGACAGAAAGGAGGGTTTTCCCAACCATGGAGCAAATCAATCAGGCGCTTCAGCGCCTGCTCGACAAAGTGACCGCCGTCCTCGCCGCCTACCCGGTGATCGAGGCATGGTATACGACGGTCGTCCGGTTCGTATTCCCGATCCTTGCGATCCTCATTTTGGCCGGCATGATCCGCTCGCTTTGGAACGTCCCGCATACCCCGGAGGTCTGGGCAAAGCTCCGCCTCCCCGCCGGGGAGGTCATCCCCCTGACCCATTGGGAAAACATCGTCGGCCGCGCCGCCGCTTCCGACGTGGTGCTGTCGTACCCGTCGATCTCCCGCCAGCACGCGGCGCTCATGCGCGAAAAAGACGGTAGCTGGGCGGTCTACGACCTCGATTCGACCGGCGGCACCACCGTCAATGAATTGCCCGTCGACGGCGTCGCAGCCGTCTCCGACGGCGATACCATCGCCTTCGGCGGCATCCCCTGCGCCTTCATCCCCGTCACCGCCGAGGAGCGCCGCGCCCAGCGCGAACGCCGCCGGCGGGTCAGCCGTCCGGTCTCGCCCTGGGGCTCGCTGCTCGTGCTCACCCTCTGGCAGGTGCTGACCGGCCTTCAGCTCATCATCTCCGCCGCGCCCGACGCGTCGGTCAACATCCCGCTGGCCTTCCTCGGGCTGACCGTGGTCATGTGGTGCTATTTCCTGCTGATGCGCGCCATGCGCCGCATTGGCTTTGAAATGGAGATCATCGCCTTCTTCCTATCGACCCTATCGCTCGGTATCACCGCTTCCAGCGCGCCCGAAGCGCTGTTCAAGCAATTCCTTGCGATCTGTCTGGGGCTGACGGTGTTCGTCATGTTTGGCGTATTCCTGCGAGACCTGTCCCGCGTCCGTATGATCCGCTGGCTGATGGCCGCCGCCGCGATCGGCTTGTTAGGGATCACGCTGGTCCTTGGTTCGTCCAAGTTTGGCGCGCGGAACTGGCTGTCGCTCGGCGGCATGTCCTTCCAGCCGTCCGAGCTGGCGAAGATCTGCTATATCTTCGCCGGTTCGGCTACTCTTGACCGACTGTTCCGCAAACGGAACCTGGGCCTGTTTATCCTGCTGACCGGCATTTGCCTTGGCTGTCTTGCGCTCATGAGCGACTTTGGCACGGCGGCGATCTTCTTCGTTACCTTCCTTGTGATCGCTTACCTGCGGTCGGGCGACTTCGCAACGCTGTCGCTGATTTGCGGCGGCGCGGTGTTCGGCGTGATCATGGTGTTGTCGTTCAAGCCGTATATCCTCAAGCGGTTCGCCGTTTGGGGACACGTCTGGGAGGACGCCTCCGGCGCAGGCTACCAGCAGACCCGCACCATGAGCGCCGCCGCTTCCGGCGGCCTGATCGGCGTCGGCGCGGGCGAAGGCTGGCTGCACCGCATCGGCGCGGCGGATACCGACCTTGTCTTCGGCATGCTCTGCGAGGAGTGGGGGCTGCTGATCGCCGTGCTTGCCGTGCTTTCGATCGTAACGCTGGCCGTGTTCGCGGTGCGCGCGTGCAGCGCCGGACGGTCGAGCTTCTATATTATTGCGGCGTGCGCGGCGACCAGTTTGCTGGTCTTCCAGACCTGCTTGAATGTGTTCGGCGCGGTTGACCTGCTGCCGCTGACCGGCGTGACCTTCCCGTTCGTTTCGAACGGCGGTTCGTCGATGCTGTCGGCCTGGGGCCTGCTCGCCTTCCTGAAGGCGACCGACACCCGGCAAAACGCCAGCTTCGCCATTCGCCTGCCCTCGCGGCGCGAATTAAAGGCCGAAGCGCGGGAAGCAGAGGAACAGGAGGCGCGGTATTATGAAGAAGATTGAACGGCGCGCCATCCTTTGCACCATCCTCGCGGCGGTGCTCCTGCTGGGGTTGGGCATTTACCTGTACCGTTTCGTGCGCCACGGCGCAAGCTGGGCGTCATTCCCCTCCAACCGCCACCTCTACAACAGCAGCGGGCAGCTGGCCAGCGGTACCGTGACCGATCGCGACGGCGATATCCTGACCCAGGTCGACGGCAGCGGGCGGCGCACCTATTATGATTCCTCCACCGTCCGCCGCGCAACCCTCCACGCGGTCGGCGACCCCTCGGGCAACATCGGTACCGGCGCGCTGACCGCCTTCGCCGATAAGCTGTCGGGTTACAACCTGATTACCGGGGCCTATTCGCCGCTCGGCAGCGGCAATACGCTGGCGCTCACCATCGACGCGCATTATAATTACGTAGCGTACAACGCGCTGGACGGGCGCAAGGGTGCGGTCGGCGTTTACAATTACAAGACCGGTGAAATCCTCTGCATGGTATCGAACCCCGCCTTCGATCCGCTCGACCCGCCCGTGATTGAGGACGGCGACGAGCGCTGGGAAGGGGTTTATCTGAACCGGTTCCTGTCGTCAACGTTCACCCCCGGTTCGGTCTTCAAAACGGTTACCATGATGGCGGCGATCGAACAGATCCCCGACCTGTATCAGCGGACGTGGACGTGCACCGGTTCGACCGACGTCGGCGGCCAGCCGGTCACCTGCCTGGAAGCCCACGGCGAAATCGACGTGGAGCAGGCGCTCGCGAAATCCTGCAACGCGGTGTTCGCGCTGCTGGCGAACGAGCTGGGCGCGGCGACGATGCAGGAATATACCGACAAATCAGGGCTGACCAGTTCCTATTCGGTCAGCGGGATCTCGACGGTACCGAGCAAATTCACCTTTGCCGGGACGAGCCAGAACGAGCTGGGCTGGGCGGGCGTCGGCCAGCACCACGACGCGATCAATCCGTGTTCGCTGATGGTGTTTATGGGCGCGGTCGCGAATGGAGGACAGGCGGCGGTACCGCAGCTGGTGCTGTCGGTGAACACGAGTTTCGGGTTCTCCACCTACTGGTACCGGGAAAAGCTGACCGATACGCTCATTGAGCCGTACACGGCTTCCAAGCTGGCCGACGCAATGAGTTATACGGCGGAATATACCGGGAAAAGCCGATTTGGCAATATCGATATCTGCGTCAAGTCGGGCACGGCGGAGGTCGGCGGCGGCAAACAGCCGAACGCATGGTTCACCGGGTTTATTCGTGATGAAGCGCATCCGTATGCATTCGTGGTAATGGTGGAAAACGGCGGCGGCGGTTCGGCGGTTGCGGGGAGCGTCGCGGCGCAGGTGCTTGACCCGATCGTGAATGGTTATTGAGCGCGGAGCGTCCCGGCGCCGCCCAGAAGGCTCCGGAAATCGCGCGGATCGTTCCCTGAATTGTAAACCGAAAACGTCAAAGGCGAGGGCAACAGCCCTCGCCTTTGACATAAGGAATTAAGAAGAGAGATATGAGGATCCCCGAATGGCCGGAAGTCCCCGGTATTCGGGGGGAAGATAGCTTGGAATTTGGCACAGGGATGGATCCCAATGCCAAACGGCGCGAGACGACCCCTGCATCTCAAAGAGCGCCGCAGCCGCTCCTTCGCCCCGCCGTCCTTTTGGCGGGGCGAAGCTGCACGCGGGAGCGATTCAGGAGGCGCCCGACCCCGCCGCGGCGGAGGAAGGGAGTCCAGAGGGATGAATCCCTCTGGCGCTGTCCGCGCAGGACCGCCCGCCGCGCAGGCGGAGCGAACGGCAGGCTTAAGGACGGAAGTTCGTCTGCTCCAGCCTGCGTACTTCGTCGAAGAAGTGCGGCAGGTTTTCGCGCTGCCAGTCGGTCACGCCGTCAAGGAAGGGCGTCGAGAGGAAGGTTTCCAGGATCGCAATGCCGGTATACGGCGGCGTGACCCAGCCGCCAAGCGCCAGCACGTTCGCGTTGTTGATCGCGCGGCAGTTGTGCGCACAGAATGTGTTTTCACAGAGCGCGGCGTAAACGTTCGGGTACTTGTTCGCCGCAATGCTCATGCCCATGCCCGTGCCGCAGATCAGCACGCCGCGCTCGAATTCGCCGCTGCTGACACGCGGCGCAAGATTTTCCGCCGCCTGCCAATAGGCCATGCCGCCGTCGCCGGTGTCCCGGCTCCCAACGTCGGTCACGTCGTAACCAGACTGTGCCAAGTGCTCCTTCAGTGCTTCCTTGAGCGGGAATCCCGCCCGATCTGATGCAATTATGATCTTTTTCATATGCTTTCGCGGCAACCGCCGCTCCCTCCCAGTTTTCCGTGTTTTTGTGCGACTACGCCGCGCGCCGCCTGTACAATATTTTCCGCCCGCAGCCCCAGCGCATCCTGTAAATAATCCAAATAGCCGACTTCGCCGAACCGGTCCTGCACGCCGACCCGCCGCAGCGGGCACGGCGCGTTTTCCGAAAGGCATTCCGCGACCGCGCTGCCCAGGCCGCCTATGATGCTTGCGTTTTCCGCCGTCACCGCGCAGCCCGTCCGTTCCGTGCTCGCAAGGACAAGTTCCGCGTCCAGCGGCTTGACCGTGTGCAGGTTGACCACCTCGGCCGAGATCCCCTCCGCCGCGAGCCGGTCGGCGGCGTCGAGCGCTTCCGCGACCAGGATGCCCGTGGCAAAGACCGTAACGTCTTCGCCGCCGCGCAGGATCGCGCCTTTGCCCAGCCGGAACGGCATATCTTCCGGCCAGACCCGCAAGGCCTGCTTGCGGAACAGCCGGATATAGACCGGACCCGGGTGTTCCAGCAGCTGCGGGAACGCCGCGCGCAGCTGCGCCCCGTCGACCGGCTCGAAGACCGTCATCCCCGGGATGGCCCGCAGGATCGCCACGTCTTCCATGCTCATATGCGTTCCGCCGTTAAGCTCGGCGGAAACGCCGGGGTCGCTGCCCACCATTTTGACGTTCCGTCCGGCGTAAGCGACCGAAAGCGCGATCTGGTCGCAGCACCGGCGGCTGGCAAACGCGGTAAAGCTATGGGTGAACGGGATCTTGCCCATCGCAGCCAGACCCGCCGCGACGCCGATCATGTTCGCCTCGGCGACGCCCACGTCGATCGCGCGCTCCGGGAACGCCGCCCGGAACCGGCTGACCGAAGAAGCGTTCATCAGGTCGGCGTCCACGACGCAGATCCGTTCATCCTGCGCGCCGTATTCCAGCAGCAGGTCGGAATAGACCTCGCGCAGAGCCTGCTGTTCTTTCACTCGTTCCATCGTTTACACCTGCCCTGTTCCCAGCGCGGCAAGCGCGCCGCGCCACATTTCTTCGGTAATCCCCTTCATGTTATGACTGCCCAAGCGGTTTTCGGCGAAATCGCAGCCCTTGCCCTTGACGGTATGCAGCAGGATCATGGAGGGACGCTCCTTGATCTTCCGCGCGTTGTCGACCGCATGCGCGATCGCGGCAACGTCGTGCCCGTCCACCGCCTGGACATGCCAGCGGAAGGCCCGCCATTTTTCGTCCAGCGGTTCCAGCCCGTTGACCTGTTCGATGTAACCGTCGATCTGCATCTTGTTATAGTCGGTGAAGGCGATCAGGTTGTCGAGCCCCCGGCTCCCGGCCAGCATCGCGGCCTCCCAGACCTGGCCCTCCTGGCTTTCGCCGTCGCCGATGCAGACGTAGACGTAAGAGGGCAGGCGGTCGAGCTTTGCGCCGATCGCCATGCCGACCGCGCAGCTGAAGCCCTGTCCCAACGAGCCGGTCGTCATATCGACGCCGCGCGTGCGGAGCATATCGCAATGGCTCGGCAGGCGGGTGCCCGGACGGTTGAGGGTGTCCAGCTCGGAGACCGGGAAATAGCCCCGCGTCGCGAGCGCCGCATAGACCGCAGGCCCGCCGTGGCCTTTGGAGAGCACGAACCGGTCGCGCTCCCGCCAGTCGGGGCGTTCCGGGTCGATGCGCATCACGTGATGATACAGCACCGCGAGCAGTTCGCACAAGTCGGCGGAACCGCCGATGTGCCCAGCGGAGAGCTTGCCGATCGATTCGATCGTCAGCCTGCGGATCTCGTCCGCCCGCGCTTGCAGGTACGCCGTTGTTTTTTGATCCATATTCCCCTCCCCCTTTATGAAAGGATGCTGCGCAGCAGCTGGCAGACGGTTTCTGCGGTCATGGTTGCCGGAGTCAGCTGCATCTGTGCCGCCGCAGCCATACCGTCTTTGGCGATTTGCGGAAGGTCGCGCTCCTGCACGCCAAGCTCGGAAAGACGGGTCGGCAGGCCGATCGTTTTCATCAGTCCTTCGACGCGGTCGGCAAGCGCGGACACGTCCGCACAGTCCAGCATCCGGGCCAGCCGCTGCATCTTTTCGGCCGCCTGCTCGGTGCTGATACGGATAAAGGCGGGCAGCGTGATCGCGCACGCCACCCCGTGGCTGGCGTGGAAACCGGTCGTCAGCGGGAAGCTGACGGCGTGGACGCCGGTCGTGCGGGTCTGGCTGAAGGCCACGCCCGCGGTGAGCGCTGCGGTCAGCATCGCGCCGCGCGCGGTCTCGTTTTCCGGCTCCTCGCAGGCGGTTTGGATGTACTTCAGGATGTCGCGCATCGCGCCGATCGCGAGATAGTCGCAAAGCGGCTGGCTTTCTCGGTTCCAGTAGGCTTCGATCGCGTGACAAAAGGCATCCATGCCGGTGGAAGCCGTCTGCGCGGCGGGGAGCGAATAGGTCAGGGTTGGGTCGACGACGGCGAGGTCGGCCCAGAAGCCCCGGCAGACCAGCGGCAGCTTGGTATGGGTGCGGGAGTTGGTAAAGACGCCGACGTTGGTTACTTCACTGCCGGTCCCGGCGGTGGTCGGGATCAGGATCAGCCGGACGGTACGCGGCCCGAAGGATCTGCCGCCGTCCGCGTAGTATTCGCAGATGCTGCCTTCCGCGCCCGCAAGGCAGGCGACCGCTTTGGCGGTATCCAGACAGGAGCCGCCGCCTACGCCGATCACGGTCGAGGCGTTGACCGAGCGGGCGAGCGCCGCGCACTCGTCGACGCGGTCGGTCGACGGGTTGGGCTCGATCCCGTGGAAGTAATGTACCTGACAGCCGTTCAGCGTGTCGCCGATGCGCTGGGCCGTGCCGTTTTCATATAGGAATGGGTCGCAAACGATCAGGATACGGTCGCCTGCCACTGCGTCTGAGAGATCCGCCGCCGCGCCTGCGGCGCAGTGGATCTCGACCGGCATCCAGAAATGAAATGCCGAATGATTCATAATCGATCACCTTTTTTCGATAAGATAAAATACGGTTATTGGGTTTGCTCAGCGCTCCCCTCGCCGGGGAGGCGTCCTGCTCGGACAGCGGCAGGGCTCCGCCCTGCACC
>CAJUGU010000073.1 GCA_910586105.1 uncultured Eubacteriales bacterium
GGCAGGATCGGCAAAATTTTCGGAACGCGCGTATCACCACGCGGAACTGCATTTCCGTCCGCGCGCTACGGCGTATGGCGCGGCGGCTTTTACCGCCATAAGGCGCTTCGTACCTTCCTCGCCCCAACCAAATGCCCGATCTCATTTTTAGCCTTTCGACAGCCGGTTGGCATTTCCATCCAAAACAGGCGTGCAACCGCCCTCTTTGTTTGTTGGTCTTAGAACCTGTATTCATAAGCGAAAGTGGTGGATGGACGGTAGATGGCGCAGCATGACCGCGTCAGCTGCCGTCCAGACGCCGTTTTGGGCTTGTGAATACAGGTTCTTATCCCGCGCCGTTTTTACGCAATCGATTGAGTGAAATAGCCAAAAAAAACATTTCCTCCTTGTTTGCTTTTCACGAAAAATCTGTATCAAGTGATTTTTCGGTTGACAAATGCGCCAAATTAGCCTTATAATCAGGGCAAACAAGTGCATGCGCGGAAAAAATTTGACCGTGGATCCTGCCAAATCTGGTTTGGCTTTTCTTTTCCCCGGTTACTCAATCGATTGCGCACCGCACAAACAAGGAGTGAATGTCATGAAAGGCTATCAACATTGGGGACGGCGTATGGTCGCCGCGCTGCTGGCCGGGAGCCTGCTCGCAGGCGGACTCCCCGCCGCCGCGGCTGCGGACGCCCCGCCAACGACCCGGCTTCACCTTACCCCGCCCGCGGAAGGCCAGACGCAGGATACCGCTTTCATCCAGGAGCAATTCAACCAGTCCGTGATCGGTTATGGCGCAGCCGGTAACAGCGGTTCCAATGTTGAAGGGCCAAACAAACTTTGGGACGGCCCCGCATCCGCCGGTACGACCGATCATGTCAAGAACGGCAACCTGACCATTATCCCCGCCGAAGACGCAGGCGGCGCGGACTATGTCGAAGACACGGGCGTTTTCCGGTTTTATCTGCACGACCGCGAGGATTATGACAGCACCGGCGTCCGCTATGACCGGCAGCGCATCGAGATCAAGAGCCATGACCGTTCGGACAGCAAGGCGGAAAATGCTCCGGCGCTCGCAATGGAGGACGAGATCTATACCTATCGCTGGAAGTTTAAACTTCCGGATAACTGCTACACCCCGCTTTCCGCCAATCAGGAGGAGCAGCTGGCGAACTTCTTCCATATTTTCCAGCTGAAGGCGATCCGCGGCGGCGAAAACGCAATGCCGGTCGCGACGTTCACCATCGAAGACAACTACCTGATGTTTCAGCAAATCCCCATTTCCGGGCGCGGCATGGGCTACAATCACATCATCGGCGACAAGATCCCGCTTAAGGAGATCGAAGGGAAATGGCTTTCCGCGACCGTCACCGTATTGTATCGTGACGAGGGATATATCCACGTGAAGCTGGACGACCTCGAAACCGGCCGCGCGCTGATCAACGAAGGCGCGGAGCTCGATACCTGGCGGCGTCCCGAGCTTGGCGAAGGCGCAACCGCCTATGAAAGCGACTTCCCCGCGATCGCCGGACAGGGCATCCGCTGCAAGTGGGGGCTTTATCGAAAATATATCCCCGATGCTTACCGTTTGGATCCCGAAGCGGGCGGCAACTCCGCGATCGACGAGGCGGCGCTGCCGTCCTGGTGGAAGGACGCGACGATGTGGGTCGGCGATATCGAGGTGAAGAAGGAAGACCGCAACGCTTACGCCTTCCCCGCCGCGTTTGAGGTCGGCGACTATACGCTGCCCGGGGAAGGCGAGGATCTGGTCGAACATACAAGCCCAATGGACGGCGGCGTGAACTATGCGGCCAACGCCTCGATCAAGATTTGCAGCAAGGAAAACAATTCCCATGACGGGAAGCCGCTGTTGGACGGCAACGATACCACCACCTGGGACACCGCAAAATCGATGCTAGATACCGACGCCGCAAATCAGGATAAGGTTTATTGGGCGGCGCTCGATCTGGGCGCACCGCAGGATATCAATAAATTCATGATCCAGTTCAGCACGACCTCGAACAAGTTGTGCGGCTATCAGATCTATTATGCCGGGGCCGACGGCAAAGCCGCCTATGACGAGATCGTGGACTGCGAGACGGACGACCCGCGCAAGTTAAACGGCTGGGATGCATGGACAGCCGTCGAAGGCGCAGGCTATCACCCGGGCGTGAACAAATATGTCAAGGCCTATCAGATGAATATTTTCGATGCGGCAAGCGGTGATTTCGACCCGCTCGAAGAGGTTCGGTATCTGCTGATCGTTGGCGATATCGTTCATGACAACAGCGAGAAGTCCATTAAAACCGCCATATTCAAGGCGATCAATACCAATGAACAGCCGGAGATCCCGGCGACGGGCTATGACCGGGGCGAAAACCTTGCATCCGGGGCAGGCGTAAGCCTGAAAGTGTCGACTTCTTCGGAATACAAAGTGAATGATACTTCGCTCAGCCCCAAGGAATATACATCACAATTCCTGATCGACAACGACGACAATACCCTTTGGGCAACAAACAGTTCTCAGGTCAATGGCGAAGTCGTATCCGCAGGGTATAAATACTGGGCTGCGATTGATTTGGGCAAAACACAGGAAATCAATCTGTTCCGGATCAAATGGGGAACCGTATCCAGCCGTTTGGCAAGCTATCAGGTTTTTTACAGCAATGAGGACGCCGATTTCAACAGCCTGGTCGAGCGGAACGGGACGATCAATTTAGGCACGGCCAATCAAGTCCCCACGAGAAACCCGATCGAAGAAGCGGGCAGCCAGTGGCAGCCTGCAACCCATCGGGTCGAAAGCAATATTGCAAACCATGCAGAAGCCATCCTCCCGGTTGAAGCCAACGCTCAAATGGAAGCGGAATTCAAGATCGAGCAAGGAGATCTGGATCCGGAGCCTGAATTGGAACCCGGGGACGGGACAAATCCGCCGTCGGAAACCCAGCCGGAAGCCAAACCGGAAACAACCCCCAATGCCCCTGAAGCTCCGGGAGCAGGCTCGGAAACCCAAGTCATTCCGGAAAATCCGGACACCTCGGAAGGCTCCACCGGCTCTAACGAATCGGAAGTCAAACCGCCTGTGGAGGATTCCGAAGATAACGCCTGTCTGGTTCCTGAGGCGAACGAAAATCTGCCCTTGCCGCAGGACAAAGAACCGGTTTATGCGGCGCTGCCATCTATGTTTGGCACATTCGCCCGTGCAACGGCTGTATCCGATCGGGATGCTGAAATGCCGAGCATCGAAGCCCGTTATCTGCTGCTGCTCTGCGACGTAAACACAGATCCAAAACCGGGCGCAATCAATACCGCATCCTTTGAAGCGTTCTATGCAGCCGCGACAGCGGTCGCCGTCGAAAGCCACGCCGAAAAGCTGGGCATGATCAAGATGCTGCCCGGACTGGAGAAGGACGCGATCCTTTCGGCGCTGCTGCCGCAGCGGTTTTCGGTAAAACTGACCGGCAACATAACGTATGCCCTTCCGGTCGAATGGGATAAGACGGATATCGCCGGTTTAGACCCGGACAAGCCGGGCGCCTACGAGATCCACGGGACTTTGATCGTGCCGGACGGCGTCACCCTGGATTTTGACACGAACGCGGTCAGCAAAGCGATCGTCCGCATGATCGTCGTTGAGGAAGCGCCGGTAAAGGACGATAACCGTCCCCCGGTCGAGCCAGAAGACCCCGATGGGCCGCAGCAGCCGGGCGGGCCAGAAGACCCCGACGGGCCGCAGCAGCCGGGCGGGCCGGAAGACCCCGACGGGCCGCAGCAGCCGGGCGGGCCGGAAGACCCCGACAGGCCGCAGCAGCCGGATCCGTCGGGTTCCAACAACGGCAGCGCTGGCAAGCCGTCGCGGCCTGCCATTACGCCGCAGGTCGTGCCTTCCGCCGAAACCGAAAAACCCGAAAAATCGGACGACGGGCCGCCGTCCGGATCGGCGCCGTCGCAGGCCCCGCGCCCGCCCGCCAGCTTCCGCGACGTGCAGCAGGGCGATTGGTTCCGCAGCGCCGTCGAATACGTTTCCAGCCGTGGTATGATGAACGGCTCCGGCAACGATTTCCGCCCGAACGAACGCTTGACGCGCGGCATGATCGCACAGGTGCTTTATAATCTGGAAGGCGGCAAGGGCGGCTCCCTCCCGGCGTTTTCCGATGTCGCGGCAAACGATTGGTATGCCGCCGCCGTCGGCTGGGTCTCGCAAAACGGCGTCATGTCCGGCTACAGCAACGGGCTCTTTGGCGCGGACGATCCCATCGCGCGCGAACAGCTTGCGATGACGCTTTACCGCTATGCGCAGCTTCGCGGCTTTGACCTTCAGGCCGCCGCCGGGCTGTCCGCCTTCGTGGACGGCGGTTCGGTCTCCGATTGGGCGCAGCCCGCAATGAAGTGGGCCGTCGCCAACGGGCTGATCTCCGGAAAGTCCGGCTCCCGCCTTGATGCGCAGGGGACGGCTACCCGGGCGGAGGTCGCCTCGATCCTGATGCGGTTCTGCGAAACGTTCGGGCGGTAAACCGCCGGCCGCGGGATCCATCGCGCCTCCTCTCTCCTGAAATGGTTTTCCCTTCTTGATGTCATAATAGCAATACCGCCGCCGTGCAGGGATGCACGGCGGCGGCGGTATGTTTGAGGAAAGGCGGCGCGCTCACGCTTCCTCTGCCGCAGGGACGAACGGCACGTTGCTCCGCGTCGCAATGACCGGACGGCAAAGGATCTCCGTTTCCGGCGGGGTGTTCCATAACACATAGTTGATCAGCGCCTGCGCCGCAAGATACGCCTGCTGGCCGGGGCGTTTATCGATCACCGCATGCAGCCGCCCCTGCGCCAGCAGTTCCCGGCTCTGCGGGAACAGGTCGGAACCGATCAGCTTGATCTTGCCTTCCAGCCCCGCGTCCGCGACGGCTTCGCACATGATGACCGTATTCCGCGCGCTGGTGGAAAAGATCGCCGAGACCCCGTCCTCATGCAGCAAGCGTTCGCAAAGCATTTGCTGCATTTGACCATCCTGCATGCGCCCGCTGAGCTTGACGATCTCGCAGGCCGCGCCGTCCTGCATCAGCACCCGCTCGCAGCCCTGCATGTCTGCATACTGATCGGAAATCGAAAAGTCGCCGGTCAGCACGATCTTTGCCGGACGCCCCGGCTGCACGGTCAGCAGCAGCAGATCGGCCGCGATCTGCCCCGCCATTTCGCTGATGCCACGGCAGCAGCAGACCCGGTCGGCGGCGGCGCCTTCCGTGCCGACAAAGAAGACCGGGACGCGGGCTTCCCGCCAGCGGCGGTACAGGGCGCGCGCCTGCTCGTCCGGCTCGCCCATCGTCAGCAGCCCGTCCAGGCTTTTGCCCTGCTCCGTCCAGGCCTGTTCCAGCGCGCCGGTCAACCCGGCCAGCGAGCGCGGGTAGGGATACCGGTGGCATTGGATCTCAAAGCCGGTGTTTTCGGACAGCGCCTGCTCCACGCCGCTCCACAGCCGCCTGGAATAATAGGTCGGTTCCGGCAGGACGGCCGCGATCGTCATACTTTGCTTGTGCAGCATCTTTGCCATAACGTTCCCGCGATAGCCCATTTCTTCCGCAGCCTTCCGGATCTCCTGCCGCTTCTCTTCGCTGACTCCCGTCATGCCGCTCAGCGCGCGCTGGACGGTGGACGATGTAACGCCTACGGCGCGCGCGATATCATTTAATGTCGTTCGTTTTGCCATGATGATTTACCCCGGATCGATACGTTTTCTTACCTCTATTGTAAATCATAAAACGGCAGCCGTCAAATACAGGATGCGTCCTGCCGCGGACGGTTTTCCGGGTCCCGCCCTTCCCGGCGCATAACCGCGCTGCTCGCGAGGGCGGCGGCGCCCAGCGCCGCGTACCACTTGGACGCAGCCGCCAGCAGCCCCGCGCCAACGGCCAGCGCATACTGCGGGCCGCCAAGAATACGGCTGTGTAAAAGCCGTTGCCAGCTCCCAGCCGTCTTTGCCGCAATCGTTCAGGCAATCCGTCAGCCGCTCCGGAGCGCGCCGCAGGTCGCCACACTCCACGACGACCGTCTTGTACTCAAACCCGGTCATAGGCTTCCCCCGACCGCGCCGCGGGCAAAAATCCCCCGCCTGCCCGGGACCGGACAGACGGGGGATTCGCGCCAATGTTTGGATCTTTTTTCTAAGAAAATTGCTCAGACAATTTTAAAGCGGTTCATTTCGCGATGTTTTCGCAAAAGTTCATCAGCACTGCCGCCACTTCCGCACGGGTCGCCGTGCCCTGCGGATCCAGCCTGCCGTTGCTCTTGCCGGAGAACAGCCCCTGCGCGACTGCCCACTGCATAGCGGGGCTTGCCCAGCTGGAGACCTCCGCGCCGTCGGCAAACGCGTCCAGCCCAGCCGACGCCGAAAGGTCATACCCCTTCAGCTTCGCGTACTGGAACAGGGTGAGCGCAAGCTGTTCGCGGGTCACGGAATCGTTCGCGCCGAACAGGCCGCTGCTGTAGCCGCTCATAACGCCCTTTGCGGAAACCCACGCGACCGCGCCCTCGAACCAGTCGGAGCCTGTGACATCCGGGAACGCGTGCTGATAAGCGCCGCCGTCGCCTTCCAGATTGAACAGGATCTGCGCGATCATGCCGCGCGTCAGGTTTTCATACGGGGTGAACTGCCCGCGGTTGCCTGCCATCATGCCCTTCGCGGAAACATAGTCTACCGCGGCCTTGAACCAGTCGCTTCCGGCAACGTCGGTAAAGCCGGCCGCCGGGATCGTCGGGACGCCTGCCGAAGCGGCGATCTGCCGGAACTCGACTTCGATCTCGACCTCGCCGTCCGGCATCCGGAAGCTGTACAGCAGGTCGCTTTCCGCAGTCACGCTGACTGCGGCCCCATCCTCTTCGGTAACGGTCACGCGTTCGACCTCATAGCCGTCTTCCGGGGTCACGGCGATCGTGACCTTGTCGCCCTTCTGCGCCTTGCTCGGGCTGACCCGGTAAGAACCGTTGCTCACCGGTATGCGTCCGCTCGGGAGCTCATATTCGGTCTTCGGCGTGGCGCTGACAATGCCGCTCCCGCCGCCGCTCGGTTTGTTGCCGCTGCCGCCCGTCGAGGTATACGACGCGCGGATCACAACATCCTGCGCAGGCATGAGGAAGGCCGCCCGGCTGCTCGTCGCGTCGCTCAGCTGCATGCCGCCCTTTTCCACGATCCACCGGTCAAAGACGTAGCCGCTGCGCGTGTCCGCCGTGATCATGACCGGGTCGCCTTCGTTCGCCTTGCTGCGGCTCGCCGAACCAAAGTATACGGTGACGGTGTATTCGCCGTCGGGGTCTGTACCGTCATAGCCGCAGATGCTGCAAACGCCGCCCGCGGTATGCTCGCCATACCCTTCCATCGCGACGGGGTCGACAATGTCGCAGCCCTCTGCATTGCACATCTTCCAGTGGTGCGTGTCGTCCATGCTCCATTCCTCCGACCACTCGTGGACATGGGGCAGGACGATCGCGTAGCCCTTGACATAGAGCCGGTTCAGGCCGACCTGCCAGTTGCTTGAGTTGCCGGTCACCTTCACGCGGACATAGCGCGCCGTTTTCCCGGCGACTTCGTTCGTGAATTCAAAGATGCCGTTTATATCGGTGTTCTTCGTGCCGTCAATGACCATTTCGGAAGAAAATGCTTCCTCGATGCTGTTGCCAAGATAAACTTCATAGGTATAATAACGGTCGGAGGATACGCCAACGCCCTTTCTCGGGAACTCCAGCCGGATGGAATCCAGCACGCATTCGCTGCCCAGATCGGCCATGACCCACTCGTCCAGGCCGCTCGTGCCCTGCCCCTTTGAACTCCAGCGGGAGTCGTCCTCTGTGGTGGCGTTGGTCGCAACATGGATGTCTTTCTCAAGGCTCGAAGCGGTCGCCGGTTTGCCCATCGCCAGCTCGAACGGCCCTTCGGGCTTCGTCCCGCCGGTGAAGAACTTGAACCTGAACGATACCTTACGCCCCAGCGTATCCGTCACGTTGAACAGGGAATGGTTTTCATCCAAAGAATAGTCGGTGTCGTTTTCGTGGACGGCCTGGCAGTTGCCCTCAACCACGATCAGCGGCGCGATGTTTTCAAAGCTCATGCCGCCGCTCAGCACGCCGCCGGTGTGGAATTCCGCTACGTCGGTCGGTACGCAGATGGTGCGCTCGGTCTCGCTGACGAAGATCCGGTTTTCGCCCCGCTTGACCGATACCATCCAGCCGTATACCTCGATCTCGGAAATGCTGGGCGTGCTGCCCTCCGCGATGCAGAGCTTGACGTAACGCCCGTAGCTTTGCAGTTCGTTTTGCACAGCGCCGGATGCGACGGTGTTGCCACTCTGATCGGCGACCTGGTTCCAGACCTTGCCGTCGGTCGAAGTCTCCACCGTATACCTGGAAGCCTCGCCCGCGTTCGCCCAATTTACCTTCAGTTCGGTGAGGACGAATTTCTTGCCGAGGTCGACCACGATCTCATGCGCTTCGGTATCCCCCGCCGTCCAGACGGTATCTTCCTGGAAGTCGACCGCTTCCGCAGCGCTCGCCGAGCCGTCGACGGTAGCCTTTTTCATCGCCGAGATATAGGGCTGCTGAAAGGTATACGTCCGCTTGTATTCGTCAAACGTGACCTCAAGCAGCATACCCGCCTGGATCTCGCCTTCGTTGACCGGCTGACGGTCTGCGGTCAGCACCTGATATTTGTGCGGGCTGACGCCGTCCGCAGGACGGAACAGCTTGCTTGTCTCGCTGGCGTCGCCCTTCCCGGTCAGGAAGATCGTCTTGCTTTCGTTCATGACCGCAAAGGTGTCGGATGCGATATCCAACGCCCCGATGTCGTTGAACTGCCAGGTCACGGTATCCTCCGAGACCTTATCGCCAAACCGGTCGTAGCCCACCGCGACGATCTCGTTGTCCATATCTTCCAGCTTGACTTTGAACTTGAAGATACCCGAGGCCGTCTCGTCCGCCAATGTGTTCCGGTCTACATACGAGCCGATCTGCGTCGCCTGCATCGTGCCGACAGGCGTCCCGTTGAGGCTCAGCGTAACGCTGTCTGCGTTGGAATACACGGTAACGGTCGTATCCCGCTGTTCACGGTCGACAAAACGGCGTTCCGCGATATAGGTCAGCGGATGTTCCTTGTCCCAGTTTGCTTTATAAAGGTAGAAAACGTCCTTGCGCAGGAGCAGCTCTTCGGGATCGCCGCTGTAGCCCTCGATCTCCTCGGGGCGCGCCTTGTACACAAGCCCCTTATCGTTCGTTCCCTGACGGCCGCCTTCGTTTCGGCTCGACGCGGAGAAATCAAACATGATCCAGCCCGCGGTCGCCCAGTAGAAGGGCCGGGCGTTGATCTCGCGCAGGCTCTGCTCGTGCCGGTCGTTGGCGTAGGATTCCGGATGGAAGGCTGCGCCGGTTCCGTACCACTTCGTATAATCGGTCTCGCCCCGGATGTACTCCGCCTGATGGTAGGGGTTGCTGCCCGCGCCGTATTCCGAAACGCCGGTCGGGCGGTCATGGCTCTCATCATTGGCAGCGGCATAGCCGTCCACAAAATAGCCGATGCCGGTTGTTCCCGTGCCGTACCAGCCCGGATAGCCGTTCCAGAGCAGCCAGTCCGCATCAAACTTATAGCAGTTGGAAAGGCTCATTGCCATGACCGTTTTGCGTCCGGGATCCAGTTCGTGCGAACGGTCATTCAGCGCTGTGATCATTTCCGCCTGCGCTGCGGTCGCGTCCGCACCGGTGCCCTGTCCATAAGTGCCGCCGCCCAGCTCGTTCTGCATCAGCCAGCCGAGGATGGCAGGGTAATTGTACAACTGCTTGACCATGTCGTCAAACTGATCCAGCGTCGTTTCCTTAAAGCCCGGGGAAAGTTTGCCGGTCGTTTTGCTGGTGGTCGGGTTGCCGTTGGCATCGACCAGGGACACGCCGTCGACCAGCGGGATCTCCGCCGAGCAGGCAATGCCATAGCGTGAAAGCAGGTCGTAGCAATATTCGTCATGCGGGTAATGGCTGACACGCGTCCAGTTCGCGCCCATTTCGTAAAGCACGGCAATATCTTTTTCAATGAATTCATCGGGAAGCGCGCGTCCCATGCCCGGCCAATCTTCATGCATCGCCATGCCGCGCAGGGGGTACAGCCTGCCGTTGAGATAGAAGCCGTCGCCTTCCGCGCCGTAGCTGCCGCTGGTGCGCACCGCGTCGTAATAACGGAAGCCGATCATGGTCTCGTAGGAATCGAGCAATGTGCCGCTGGCATCGTCGCCCTCGTACACCTCGATCGTCGCCACGTACTGGTACGGGGATTCAAGTCCGTCCCACAGCTTCGGATTTGTGACTTCCACGGTCAGCTCCGCCGGAGTGGCAGACCCACGTGTCGCTGAAATCGTTTGGGTCTGCGTCCCAACGATCCCGCCATTGATATCGTACATATCCTCCGGGTCAAAACGGAGCAGCCCCTTCGCCCCCAGCCCAAGCACATCGTCAAAGCTGGTGGGGTGGCTGACCGTGGCCTTCACGGTCACGTTCCGGCTTCGCGCGGTATCGTTCCGGATCATGGCAGTCACGTCGACTTCCCATTTGCCGTTGGATCCCGTCCAATCGTCTGCACGCTGCGGGATCATGTACACGCCGTCCGAACCGTTGTCCAGCTCGTCCAGATGTACCTGGCTGGTCAGCACCAGCTGTACGTCGCGGTTAATGCCGCTGGCGTTGTCAAAGTCGCCGTGCAGCGGCGCGATATCGCCGTTAAGCGTGCGTTCGTTGTTCGCGGAAACCGCGATCACGTTCTCGCCTTCCCGGAACTTGCCGGTCACATCGACGTTGAACGCGCTCCAACCGCCCTTATGCGAACCGACCTCTTCCCCATTCAGATAGACATGGGCTTCCATGCCGACCGAACCGAATTCCAGGAACGCGCTGCGCAGGTTATAGGCCGCAGCGTCTTCGGCGGAAAGATCCAGCGTTTTGCGGTACCAGTAGGCGCCGTTCAGGCGGGCATTGCCGCCATAGCCGGTTTCCGCATTCCAGTCATGAGGGACGGTGACGGTCGACCAGCTGGAATCATCGTAATTCATCGCCGAAGCGTCCGCAACGCCCGCGCCGCCAAACGACCATTTGCCGTTCAGGTCAATGATCTTGCGTTCGCCGGTACCGGTCAGCGGCTTGTCCTCGCTCTGGGATTCGTCAATGTCATAATAAACATCAACGGTACCATGGAAGGTTTCTACTTGATCCGGGTCGTCAATATAATATTCAACGTCCGCCTCAAAGGTGACCTTCTTCGCCAGCGGATTGTTTTTATTGCTCAGGATATAACCGGTTTCCGCTGTGATTTCGCCGCTGGTCTCGTTCAAAGTCAGTATGCCATCAATGTTGTCCTGCGTGCTGAATCGCGTATCGGTGATGGTCGCGCCAATCGTATCCGCATTCGCGATCTCGAGCTTGCCTTTCAGGTTGTCAGCGTCCTGCGTGTAGGTCAAGGACAGGCTTTCCGACTCATCGATCACGTAAAGCGTGATCTCTTCCGTAAGCGTTTCGGTCGCTTCCACAGGGTCGCCGCTCTCGTCCGCCTTCACGATCGAAAAGCTGTCGATGTAGTGCTTGTTCTGCACGGGTACACTCTGGTTGTTCCAGTTGAACGTTATATGGAAGCCGCCAAAATTCGACTGGCTTGCTGTCCCTGTGTTGGACAGCTTCGTGCCGTCTACATACATTTCTGTATTGTTTTCGCCAATCATCCAACAGAACTTGTGCCAGCCCTCGGTACGCTTAACGCCAGTGCTAACCCATGTACCGCCATCTCCACGGCTTGCATACTCGCCGACCACAGTTTTGCCGTCCGGCTGTTGCGCAACCCCCATTGTTCCGTTGAACGCTCCCTGTGTCCAATTTGGGGTAATCACACCGCCCATAAAAGCGTTCTGCACGGCAGATACGTCAGACCCATCGTCATAGTACCACATGGTTGCCCAGACGTTTCCTGTCAGTTCCTCCGAGTATCGAGCATAGACGCCTTCCGATTGCGAACCCTTCGCGCCCTGAGTCAAGGCGTGTCCGCCTGCCCGCGCCTTGGTGGGGTCGTCAACAACAGGGAGTTCTACAGGTTGCCCCTTTTTATCTTGATAATCTCCGTTGGCCTTATCACCATACACCCCTTGAAACTTCGGAGCATCGCCCTCAAAGTTCTCCACGAAAAGTACGGCATCCTCGCTGTAATAGGTCGCGTCTACGCTGAACGTGACTTTCTGGTTCTCGCGGCCCGATGTTGCGATCTTGTAGCCCTCATCCGCGGTGATCACGCCGGTCTCTTCGTCGAGTGTCACATGCCTCGCGAGATCCTCCGTCCCCTTCGCATATGCGATCTCGTCGAACACCGTTTCGCCGATATCGCTGATCCAGAGCTTGCCGGACTGGCCGTCCTCACCAATGGGAGTGTACTCTAAAGCACCCCCCCCCGCCGCCAGGGTTCGGGTATCCGATCTTCGTGCCGCCCCTGCTGCCGGTATGAGCGTACACAGCAGCGCGGCGCTGCAAACCGCACTGAGCAGCCGCTGCACCTTCTTTTTCGATGTCTGTAACATAACTCCTCCATACTCACAGTATTTGCCGACTGGATCGGCATGTGATCTTAGATCCTTCCCTTGGCGTTGCAGCCCCCTTTCTGAAAACCGCGGGGGATGGAAAATTTCCATCCCCGCGCGGCGGAAAACGAGCGGCGGAAACCTGCCCTTGCCTTCTCGCAATGCGATATTACTAACTGTAATATTCTGTCGCTTGCCCGAACCGCCCATTTAAAACGTTTTAAAAATTCTAAAAGCGCCAGCACAGCCAATTTCTGTAAATCCATCAAGCTGTCCAAATCCATTGTGATACGCCTTCTTAAAACGTTTTAAATTCCGATAAAATAAATCGACACCGACGGAAAACCCCTGAAAAGGGGTTTTCTCCGCTTCCGCGCCTTATGACAAAAACTATAATATACAATTAGTTATAAGTCAAGCCTGACTTTCCCAAATCCGGAAAATTCGTCTATCCTGCAACAATCCGATCGTTCGTATTTGGTGAAATTGCACAGCTACAGGATGCCTTAAAAGCAGGGGGCGTGGGATCCTCCGCGCCCCCGCCGCTTGCGCCGCCGTCTCCCCCAGGGGACAGGCAGGGAGGGCGCGCGCTGCCGCAGGCGTGGCTTTCCGGGAGGAGCAAAATTTCACGATCCCCACAAAATGAGACTTGCCTAACGGCGGGCTATATGCTACTATGGAAATACCGTCCCGCTTTTCCACAGCCACCGGAAAGGATCGCCGCGCCCGCTGCAAAACGCCTCTTCCGCATGCGGAAACGTTTAATATCACACTTTTGACATACCATCAACCCACAGCAGCCGCCTCCTCGGAGGGGCGGCGGAAGGGATCGCCGAAGCATGGAAAACAAAAACACCGTCACCATCAAGGACCTTGCGCAGATGGCCGACCTTTCGCCCGCGACCATCCATTTGGTTCTAACAGGCAAACCCGGCCCCAAGGCCGAGACCCGCGAACGGGTGCTCGGCCTCGCCAAACAAATGGGCTACCGCTGCAACGCGGCGGCTTCGTCGCTCAAGCGGGGCGTCACGCGGATCGGCGCGATCCTTCCCCATCTGGAAGGCGACAACCGGCTGTACTATGCGCCGATCTGGTCCGGGATCCGCGCATTCATGAAGGAACACGCCGATTTCAGTCTGGAACTGGCCGAATTTACCTACGACAGCGGGGAATCCATCTCGGTACCCGCCGCGACCGTGCGGGAGGCGCAGGCTGCGGACAAACTTTCCGGGCTGATCGTGCTGGGCGATATCGAGCCTGCGGCGCGCGCCGAGCTGCGCGGGTTCAAGGACCGTCAAACGCCGATCGTCCTGGTCAACAGCGACCTGAAGGGGATCGGGCGGATCTGCTGCGTGCAGGCCGAAAACTACCTTTTAGGCCGGGTGCTCGGCGAGATCCTGCTGCGGCTGAGCCCGGAACGGGGCAGTATTCTTGCGTGCGCGGGCGAGACAACGACTCCGGCAAACGAAGCCTCCATCCGCGGCCTTGAGGACTACGTGCGCGAGCACGACGCCGGGCGGACGGTCTACAAGCTGTATTACGGTTATTCGCAGAAGGAACGGGAAAAGCTGCGCCGCTCACTGCGCGAACATCTTACGCAGCATCCCGATATCGCGGGCTGTTGCAGCGTGACGGCGCGCGGCAGCGTCGAACTGGCGCGCGCGTTGGAGGAAAGCGGCCTTGCCGGAAAACTCCCTGCGATCGGAAGCGATCTATTCCCGCAAAACCTGGAGAGCCTGCGTCGCGGAACATTCCAAAACCTCATGTTTAAAAACCCTTATCAACAGGGCTGGCTTGCCGCCGAACAGCTGTTCCGCTACATCTTCCACGGGACGGCGGAAAGCGTCGTTTTCGTAAAAAGCGAAGTGATCTTTCAAAGCTCGATCCCGATGTACGAAGACCTTACGACGGGCGCGCTCGGGAGCTGACGCCCGCCCCGGAAACGTCTTTTGCCTATACCCAACGCGGCGTTTGGCGCGAACTCCACGCAAAATCCATATCCTCTTGCTACACCCACGTTCAAAAAAACTTGCCGATCCTGCCGCTTCGTCCCGCCGTCGCTTTGGCGGGACGAAGCGGCATGCAAAAACGGCTTTGACCGCGCCCATCCCGCCCGCAGGCGAGAACGGGATTCCAAAGGGACAAGTCCCTTTGGCGCCGTCCGCGCAGGACCGGGGTCCGGGGCAGCGCCCCGGACCCCGCCGCGCAGGCGAAGCAAACGGCAATCTTCAACGTTCGCGGGTACAGAAAGAGCCTCCCCGTCAGGGGAGGCTTTTCGGCAAAATAGTATATCTGGATCGCTTTCACCAAAGGCAGGCTCCATCCGAAATGCAGCAGCGGGCTTTGGGGCCGCGCCCCGTCCCGCTCGCTCAAACGCATGCCGCCAGCTCCGGGACGACTTCTTCCACGTAGGCGATCTGGATCACTGACAACAGCAGGATACTTACGGCCTGCGTGATGTACTCGATATCATTGTCGATGCAATGATGCACCGTATAATATTTATACCGGTGATGCAGCTGCTCAATGCGGCGTTCCAATGCGTCTACAGACTGCACAGGTACAATGGGATCCGCCCATGCGTTGAACTTTTCCGTCGTCAAACGATGGCGCAGCCCAACGCAAATGCGTTTTTCGTAAATATAATGCATCAACAGGTTGCGATCATAAATATCGTCATTGTGCGGGTAACAAAAGAAATCCGTCAGGTAATGGCAGATTTCCCCGAGATCAACCGAAAGCTCATGTCCATTGTACGCGCCGATCGTGTATTTTTCCAAAAACCGTCGCAGCATCCCCATGACTTCATCATACATGACCGACGGGTAATGGCGTTTGGTCAGGTAAGTACCGGTCAGGTCGGGTTTCAGGTTGCCATACAGGAAACCGGCTTCATCAAAGGTCACGCCGCACCGTTCCTCAACATATGTGAGCAGGAGCTTCGCCACCCGGGTATGCGAAAGGGAATCCATTCTCTATCCTCCAATGATCTGCGGAGACGCACCCTTTGACAGGCGTGCCCATACCAATTTACAGACCGATCCGGCCGCGCCGTCCGGCCTCCGAATCAGTCCATTTGAAAACGTGTTTTCATTATAGCACGCGCTAACCAAAAAGTCACGCACTTTTTCAAAAAATATTCGTGTGAAATTCCGGCATCTGCATCAGCGGGCGCGGAAGGCTTCGCCGCGGAATTTGACCTTGCCCTCAAGCGCGGCGCGCAGGCGACCGCACATCGCTTCCCGGTCGCGGTTGAGCGTCCCGGCCAGGTTGACATAGTTCGACGCGTGGTTCGCGCGGAACACGCTGCCTTCAGAGTCAATGTTTTCCAATAATACCAGCGTTTCGGCAGCGATCTCGACCGGGGTCATCAGATAAAAGCGTCCTTCCTGCCAGTCCTGCATGAGCGGCGTGGGGAGGTCGAACAGCAGCGTCAGCAGCCCGATATATTCCGGATGCATGGCCGAAAGCGCCTTTGCCGTCTGTACGGCGTGCTCCTCCGAAAGCTCGGTTGATCCAAGCCCTGCAATGGCCGTAACCGAGAGCTTCATACCGGCGTCGCGCACCATCTGCCCGGCGCGGACGATCTCGGCGACGGTCTCGCCTTTTTTGACCCGGCGCAGGACTTCATCGCTCCCGGATTCCAACCCCAGGTATACCATTTCCAGCCCCAGCGCGTGCAGCTCGTTCAATTCCTCCTGCTTTTTCACGAGGATCGACGCGGGCGAACCGTAGCTTGTTACGCGTTCGCATTCCGGGAACCGCTTGCGGATATACCGCAAAATTTCCACGAGCTGCTCCGGACGGCACATCAGCGCGTCGCCGTCCGCCAGAAAGATCCGGCTGACGCTGCGGTATTGGGCCCGAGCGGCGTCAAAATCGGCCTTGACCTCCTCCAACCGGCGCACCCGGAAACGCTTCTCTTTGTACATGTCGCAAAACGTGCATTTATTGTGGCTGCACCCGATCGTCGCCTGTACGATCAGGCTGTAAGCCTCGGACGGCGGACGGAATACGCGGCCTTCATATTCGATCATAATCAACACTCCCTTTATCGTTCCCCCGCCGGAAACGGCGGGCGTTCACTCTCCGGTCAAATTGGCAAAAAAGAAAGGCAGAGCATAGGGCTCCACCTTCCATTCCTCGCTAAAACGGGATTCACTCCGCTGCGGGCGTCTCCTCCGCAGGGCTTTCCTCCTCCGGCTCCTCAGCGGCGGGCTCGGCAGACTGCTCCGCTGCTTCCGCCTCGGTTCCCTGCTGCTCCTCAAGGGAGGCGCATTCCTCGGCACAGGTGCAGTCCGCGCAAGCATCGGCCTGCTCCATCATCTGGTCAAGCTCGTCCATCGCCTTGATCTCCGCCTCGTGGTAGATCTCCTCGCGCTGCTTGTGCTTCAGCAGGGCCAATGCGACCGCACCGGCGCCGGCAAGAAAGCCGCCCATCATTGCGAGCTTACTGGATAACTTCATGTTCAAAACACGTCCTTCCGGATTTGTTCGCAGCCGGCCGGCTGCATTTTACGGTTGCTTACTCTATTTTAGCACAGCCCTACCGGCTTGTCAATGCGATACGCTTGAACGCGCTCAAATTTTTTGCTTTTTTGACATGCCGCGTGGGTTTCCCCCCGGAAGTACGCATGGTTCCGTCATGAAACATCCGTATTTGGGGGTGGGTGGGCCATGCCGTCTTTGGGAAGCGCCTGTCCGGGCGCGCCGTCCTTCACCCGAGCGAGCTGCGGCTCCGTTAAGGCGCGTCCGCGTCCCTGACAGGCCGCTCCTGTGCGATCGCCTCCCGGTAAAACTCGATCTTGTCCTCCAGCCGCGCCGCATGCCCTTGCAGCTGTTCCAGCCGCGCCGCTAACGTCCGGCGGTGTTCGAGCAGCATTTCCAGCCGTTCCGGCATCGTCGCAGCGCCCTCCGCGCGCAGCTCCGCATACCGCCGGATCTCCCGGAGCGGCATTCCCGTTTCCTTGAGCCGCTTGATAAATTCGACCCATGCAAGGTCTCCTTCGCTATAACGCCGCCGGTTTCCTGCATCCCGCTCTGGCCGGAGCAGGCGTTCCTGTTCATAATACCGCAAGGTGTGGATGCTCAGTCCGGTGCGTTCCGCAAAATCTCCGATCGAATACCGCAAAAAATCCCTCCCGCCCTATTGACCTCGAGTATGCCCGAGGTGCTACGCTTTTATTGTAACGACCGGAAGGAGGAATTGCAATGCAATATTTTTCAAAACCGTATACGGCGATCACCGGCGCAAGCTCCGGCATTGGGGAAGCCGCCGCCCGCGCGTTCGCCGCCCGTGGATGCAGCCTGATCTTGACCGCCCGCAATAAGCCTCGGCTGGAGACGCTGAAAGCCGAGCTTTTGCATCAGGATGCCACGCTCGATATCGTGCTTCGGACCGCCGACCTGTCCGTACCGGAAAATGCGTTCCGGCTTTACGAGAGCCTACGCGGTTTCCCGTTGGCAACATGGATCAATAACGCCGGTTTCGGCTGCTACAGCAGCGTCGCCGGTCAGGATCTTTCCAATATCCGCGACATGCTCCGTCTGAACGTGGAGTCGTTGACGATCCTGTCGACCCTGTTCGCGCGTGATCATAAAAATGTCGCGGGCGCGCAGCTTATCAACATTTCTTCCTGCGGTGGGTATACGATTGTCCCGACGGCAGTCTCCTATTGCGCCGCAAAGTTTTACGTCAGCGCCTTCACCGAGGGGCTTGCGCGGGAATTACAGTCCGAACACGCGGCGCTTACGGCAAAAGTGTTGGCTCCCGCCGCGACAAAGACCGGCTTCGGCAGCCGGGCGAACGGGGGCGGCGATTATGATTATGACCAGCGTTTCCGCACTTACCATACCAGCGAACAGGTCGCCGGGTTCCTGCTGCGGCTTTATGACAGTGATCAGACGGTCGGGCTTGTGGACCGGGAAACCTTCCGGTTCACGCTGCACGGGCCGCTGCTGCCCTATGCCGGGGGCTCCGCGCATAATCAGAAAGCGGCGCGGGAGGGGTGACGCCGATCCCTGGCCGGATGGGGTACGGGGGACTGTCTCTTTCGGGGAGAGCAACCCCGATCTCATGCGGTGAAATCTTATCCATACCCGCAAGCTTTGGATATTGCCGTTTGCTTCGCCTACGCGGCGGGCGCCGGGGCTCTGCCCCCGGCCCCCG
>CAJUGU010000074.1:0-12107 GCA_910586105.1 uncultured Eubacteriales bacterium
CCAGGCTCAGCGCCCGTACCTCGTCCGCACCGGCATCCCGGCTGGTGACAAAGATCACCGGCGCGGGAACCGCTTTCCGCAGCGCGGCGCACAGGGAGAAGCCGTCTCGTCCAGGCAGGCCGATGTCCAAAAGAATAAGGTCCGGGCGTTCCCGCGCCGCCTGACCCGGTACATCTGTAAACTCTGTAATTGCCAGAGGCGTATACCCCTCGTTTTCCAGAAGCAGTGTCAATTCCTCCCGAATAGCTGGGTCATCTTCGATTATCATGATTTGGGACATATTACCATTACCCTCCTGCCGTTTTCCCTATACTAACACGAACGGAGCGCATTTGTCCAGAAGCAGTTGACCGCATAAAAATCGAAAATCTCACATTCCCCCCTTGACAATATTTTTAGAAATACCCCTACTGATTTATCCAGACAGAAATCAGACTATAGCAGGATAAAGTCAAGCGAGCTTGATTCTGACAGCAGAGGAAGTAAACTGCCAATGGATTTTTCCGCATTCAGCGTTTCGGGCGGTTTGATATTGTCAATAGCAGTTGGCACATTTAACTCAAAGGGATTTGGACTGCTAAGCGGCAGAATGCAGGGATTCGTAGTAGTGATATGGTATAAAAGTAGACGTTTTCCACTCGAAGAAAAAGAAGGTGTCAAAGATGGGAAGGGCACAGAGGGACTACGAGAAGGAGTATAAGGAGCAAGCGGTAAAGCTGGCCGAAGAGATCGGGACGGAGAAGGCCGCAAGGGAGCTTGGAATGCCCAAAGGGACGCTGTACGGGTGGATGAAGGAGGTGCGGGAGGGGCGGCTGGATGCGGGATCGGGCAGCCGTACCCCCAACGAGGCGATGGAGGTATCAACTTTTTTATATCACATCAATCCGGTAGGCCGTTACAGTTTTCGGGTCCGGCATTTTTTGCGTCTCCGCAAGCGTCTGAATAATGCTCGATGATCTTCATTTGCAATTTCATCGGCACCGCCTCCATGGTGTTTGCTGCACTTATTATGTCAGAAATTGGCGTCTGCTGTCGGGCAGAAAAAACTGCGCTGCTTCACAGAGTGGTTTATATTTAGCTTCCATTTAGCTTTCTGCCGAAACGAAAAACCGTCCCGCAGGAGTTCCGAACAAGCGAGAGGCGTTTTTAAGGCGAAAAATTGCACAAAATGCTGAGTGAAAAATTGTTTGATTGGGAGAAAAAATGATTTACCTTAAAATAATTCTATATTTAGCTTGATTTATTTTATATTTAGTCCTATAATAACCTCAACGCTAAACAGCGGAACTTAAACACATTGAAGGAGGAAGTTATTTATGAAGATCCGAAACCTTCTCGGCGGCGCGCTTGCCGCAAGCATGGCGCTTTCCCTGACGGCCTGCGGAGGCGGCGGGGGGAGCGCGGGCAGCTACGAGGGGCCGACCTTCGACCAGCTGACCGTTGGCGAGGACTACACCGATCTTACCGCCGAGATCCAGGTCTTCACCAACCGCACCGACCTGATCAACGAGGATTTTCAGGAGTATGTTGCGGCGTTCAACCAGATCTATCCCAACATCGCCATCACCTACGAAGGCTCGACCAACTACGACAGCGACGCCACCACCCGCATGACGGCGGGCGACTGGGGCGACATCTGCATGATCCCGTCTTCGCTGCAAAAAAGCGACTTTGAGGTCTATTTCCAGCCGCTGGGCAGCAAGTCGACGCTCGACCAGAGCTACGACTTCCTGACCGAAAAATCCTATCTGGGCCAGGTTTACGGCATCCCGGCGATGGGCAACGCACAGGGCATTGTCTACAACAAAAAGGTGTTCGAGCAGGCGGGCATCACCGAGATCCCGAAAACCCCGGACGAATTCCTGGACGCGCTCCAGCAGATCCGCGACAACACCGACGCGATCCCGCTGTACACGAATTTTGCGGCGGGCTGGACGCTGGCCGCATGGGATGCGTACCTCGGCGGCAGCGCGACCGGCGACCCGAACTATATGAACCAGATCATGGTGCATGAGGAAAACCCCTTTTCCGACCGCGGCGACATGACCGGCCCCTACGCGGTGTACTACGTGATGTATGAAGCGGTCAAGCGCGGGCTGATCGAGGAGGACCCGGTCACATCCGACTGGGAGAGCAGCAAGACCCGCATCAACACCGGCGAGATCGGCTGCATGGTGCTCGGCTCGTGGGCGGTCTCCCAGTGCCAGGAGGCAGGACCGAATCCGAAGGATATCGGCTATATGTCGTTCCCGATCACAGTCAACGGCAGGCAGTACGCGACCGCCGGCGCCGATTACTGCTACGGCGTCAACATCAATTCCTCGGAGGATGAAAAGATCGCTTCGATGCTGTACATCAAGTGGCTGACCGAAAGCTCGGGCTATTCCCTGGAGCAGGGCGGCCTGCCGACGCTCAAGGGCGGCCCGGTGCCCGAAGTGCTGTCCGCGTTCACGGAAAACGAAGTGGAATTTGTCGTCAACAACGACGGCCTTGAAGGCGAGGAGGATTTGCAGACCCAGATCTCCAACGGCTCCGAGCTGACGCTGAACGCCGACTATTCCAAGCATCAGCGCCTGATCGAGTCAGCGCTGGACGGCAGCAAGACGCTGGACGACAATATGGACGAATGGAACGCTGCCTGGACGAACGCGCAGAACACCTACGGCGCGCTGTCCTGAACGATCAAACAACGCCCTGCCGTCGCGCGGCGGCAGGGGAATGAAAAAGGGAGGTAAAACAAGATGGCAAACACAACTGCGACCCGTACCCCCACGCCCCCTGCGCAGAAAAAGAAGAAAAGCTTCGCGCAATACTGCCAGAGCATCCGCGGGCAGCAGACCATTGTAACGGTGCTGTTCATGATCCTGCCGCTGCTGTTGCTGTTCATGTTCACCTATCTGCCGCTGTTTAAGATGGTGCAGTTCAGCCTGTACGATATGCGGTATATCGGCAAGCGTACCTTCGTCGGCCTGCAAAACTACATCGACGTATTTGCCCGTGACGACTGCTTCGCAGCCCTCAAGCTGAGCCTGTATTATATGGTCGGCTCGGTGGTGCAGATGGCGCTGGCGCTGCTGTTCGCAACGATCCTGAGCTTCCCGGTGAAGGGCGGCGGCATCTTCAAGGGCTGTATCTTCTTCCCGTATCTGATCTGCGGCATCTCGGTCGGCTTTATCTTCAAGTTCTTCTTTACCCGCGGCTTCGTGCTCGATTCGCTGCTCGGGTTCATCGGCTTCGATCTGGAAAGCCTGCCCTTCTGGCTGTCGGATACCCGCATCAACAACTGGATGCTGATGGCATCCTCGGTCTGGCGCTACATGGGGCAGAACATGGTGCTGTTCATCGGCGCGATCATGTCGGTCGACGCCAGTATGTATGAGGCGGCGGACATCGACGGCTGCTCGCCCTTCCAGAAATTCCTGTACATCATCCTGCCGTCGATCAAGACGATCGTTGTGCTCAACCTGATCCTGTCGATCACCGGCGCGCTCTCCGCGTTTGAAGCGCCTTATGTCATCACCGACGGCGCGTTCGGCACCAGCACGTACTTTGTCCTGATGAACCGCCTCGCCCACGCCAACCAGAAGGTCGGCCTGGCCTGCGCAATGGCGATCGTGCTGCTGGGGATCATCGTCGTCGCGACCCTGTTCCAGAAGTGGGTCGCCGCGCTGATGGACGACGGCGACGCGAACATGAGCAAGAAGGCGCTCAAGGAGTTCAAAAAGTCGCAGAAGCTGGCGAAAAAGTAAAGGAGGGGAACGAAAATGACAAACTCTGCACATCCCAGGAACTATGCGGCGACGTTCCTGAAATACGCGCTGCTGGTCTTCGCGTCCTTTGTGGCGCTCGTGCCGATCGTTTCCTGCATCGTCACGGCGTTCAAGACGGGCGAGGAATACGCCAGCACCAGCGTCATGACCATGCCGCAGAGCTGGCTGTATTTTGAAAACTTCGTCCAGGCGTGGAAACAGGCGGATATGGGGCTTGCGTTCCTGAACAGCTTCATCATCCTGGTCTGCGTGCTGGTCGGCTCGGTGATCATCAGCGCCATGCTGGCGTTCGTGCTCAACCGCTTCAAATTCCCGGGCAACAATCTGGTGCGCAACCTGTTCATGGTCGCAACCCTGATCCCCGGCATCGCTTCGCAGGTCACGGTCTACCAGATCATGTCCTCGCTGCATCTGGTGAATACCCTGCACGGCTATATCATCCTGATGCTGGGTACCGACGTCATTTCCATCTACATCTTTTTGCAGTTCTTCGAGAACCTGTCGGTCAGCCTGGACGAGGCCGCCATCCTGGACGGCTGCTCCTACTTCGGCGTGTTCTTCCGCATCCTCCTCCCGCTGCTCAAGCCCGCGATCGTCACCAACATGATCCTCAAAGGCGTGAGCACCTACAACGAGTATTATATGGCGAACCTGTATTTGCAGACCAAGACCAAATATCAGGTCGTTTCCACCTCGCTTTATACCTTCACCGGCCCGATGGGCAACCAGTATAACTACATCTGCGCGGGCGTGATCATCACCATCATCCCGGCGCTGCTCATTTTCATCGTCTGCCAGAAGCAGATCTACGGCGGGCTGGCCGCAGGCGGCGTGAAGGAATGACCGCCCGGGCGGAGCGCCCACCAAAACCGTTCTTCATCATCTCTCTTCATTTTGCCCGGGTCCCGGCTGCATCCGCCGCCGGGGGCCCGGGGACTTCAAAATCCATTTCAGGCAGGTATGCATTATGCAAAACGTAACGATCGTCGGCAGCGCGCTGCCGAACCTCCCGTGGCAGGAGCGGCCCGAGGGCTGCTCCGCGCCCGTCTGGCGCTATCGGGAAAACCCCATCATCCCCCGCAACCCGCTGCCCGGCGTGGCGCGGATCTTTAACAGCGCGGTGATCCCGTATCAGGGGGAATTTATCGGCGTCTTCCGCGGGGAACAGGTCAACGGCATCCCGTACATTTATCTGGGCCACAGCGAAGACGCGGTCCATTGGCGGTTTGACCCCGAAAAGATCCCATTCACCGACGGGCAGGGCGAGCCGTTCATGCCGCCCTACGCCTACGACCCGCGGCTGATCGAGGTGGACGGCGTTTATTATATCATCTGGTGCCAGGACGCGTTCGGCGCGACCCTCGGCATGGCGAAAACGACCGATTTCAAGACCTTTACCCGGCTGGAAAACCCGTTCCTGCCTTTCAACCGCAACGGCGTCCTGTTCCCGCGGAAGGTGGGCGGCAAATTCCTGCTGCTTTCCCGACCGAGCGACAGCGGGCACACGCCCTTCGGCGACATCTGGCTTTCGGAGAGCCGCGACCTGGAATACTGGGGGCGCCACCGCCACGTCATGAGCAAATCGGACGAATGGTGGGAGAATGTCAAGATCGGCGGCGGCGCGGCCCCGATCGAGACCAGCGAGGGCTGGCTGCTCATTTACCACGGCGTGACCGGCACCTGCAACGGCTATGTATACAGCATCGGCGGCGCGATCCTGGACCGCGACGAGCCGAGCCGGGTGCTCTATCGCTGCTCCGATTTCCTTATCACCCCGGAGGAATGGTATGAGGAGCGCGGCTTTGTGCCAAACGTCTGCTTCCCCTGCGCCACCTTGCAGGATGCGGCGACCGGGCGCATCGCGATCTATTACGGCGCGGCCGACACCTATGTCGGGCTGGCGTTCACCGAAGTTTCCTCGCTTGTGGAATACATCCAGGCGCACGATACCGCGAGCGCGGACGACCGCGCCGTCGGGCGGCGGTAAAAGGGGGCGGTTCCAATGCTGATGAAGCAGGCGCGGGAGATGCTGGAAAACCGGCTGATCCCGTTCTGGGCGGCGCTGCGCGACGAGGAATACGGCGGGTTTTACGGCTGGATGGACGGCGGCCTCAAGGTCGACCGGTACGCCGAAAAGGGCTGCATCCTGAACAGCCGCATCCTCTGGTTTTTCTCCCGCTGCGCGCAGGAGCTGGGGCGGCAGGACTGTCTGGAGCTTGCGGGCCATGCCTATCGGTTCCTGACCGAAAAATGCCTTGACCGTTCCTGCGGCGGCGTGTATTGGAGCGTCGACTGCCGGGGCAGGCCGCTCGACGACAGCAAGCACACCTATAATCAGGCGTTCGCGGTCTATGCGCTGTCCGCTTATTATGAAGTCTCCGGCGACCCGGAAGCGCTGACGTTGGCGCAGACGCTGTTTGAGCTGATCGAAAAGCGCTGCCGCGATCAGGGCGGCTATCTGGAAGCCTTTGACCGGGCGTTCCGTCCGGCGAGCAACGAAAAGCTGTCCGAAAACGGCGTGCTTGCCGAACGCACGATGAATACCCTGCTGCACGTGTTTGAGGGATATGCAGGGCTGTATCAGGCGTCGCATGACGAGCGGGTCGGACGCGCGATGCGCTTCATTCTGGAAATCTACCGCGACCGGGTCTTCCATCCGGCGAAGCGGCGGCAGGAGGTCTTTTTCGACCTGCGCTACAACAGCCTGATCGACCTGCACAGCTACGGGCATGACATCGAATCGAGCTGGCTGATCGACTGGGGCTGCGGCCTGCTCGATTCCCCGGCGCTCCGCGAGGAGATCGGCGCGATCGACCAGGCGCTTGCCCATCATATTTTGGAGCGCGCCTATCAGGCAGGCTCGGTCCTCAACGAATGCGAAAACGGCGTGGACGACCCGGCCCGCGTCTGGTGGGTGCAGGCGGAGGCGGTGCTGGGCTTCCTGAACGCGTGGCGGAAGGAGCCGTCCTGCACGGCGTTCCGCGACGCGGCGGCGGAGATCTGGCGGTTTATCCGCGATAAGCTGGCCGACCCGCGCCCCGGCGGCGAATGGTTCTGGGCGGTGGACGCGGACGGCGCGCCGATCCCCGGAAAGCCGGTCGTCGGGCCGTGGAAATGCCCCTACCACAACGGGCGGATGTGTTTGGAGATCATAAGGAGGAAATTCGATGTACCATGCTGAATACCTGCGGCAGCGGGAACGGCAGGAGGCGCTGCTCTCCCGCAAAAACCGCCCCGCGGATTTTTACAACGGCGTTTTTACCCGCTGGGAATATCCGGTGCTGACCCGCGACCACGCGCCGCTGCACTGGCGCTACGACCTGGACCCGGAGACCAACCCGCTCTTCCTGGAGCGGCTGGGCGTCAACGCGGCGTTCAACGCCGGGGCGATCGAGCTGGACGGGAAATTTTATCTGGTCGCCCGGGTGGAAGGGAACGACCGCAAATCGTTTTTCGCGGTCGCCGAGAGCGAAAGCGGGGTGGACGGCTTCCGGTTCTGGGACTACCCGGTTGAGCTGCCCGACACCTGCCCGGAGGAGACCAACGTTTACGATATGCGCCTGACGAAGCACGAGGACGGCTGGATCTACGGCGTGTTCTGCTCGGAAAGCCACGACCCGAAAAGCGCCGACCTGTCGGCGGCGGTCGCGGCGGCGGGCATCGTGCGGACGAAGGATCTGAAGACGTGGGAGCGGCTTCCAAACCTTGAAACGCTGCACTCGCCCCAGCAGCGCAACGTGTGCCTGCTGCCCGCGTTTGTCGATGGGAAGTACGCCTTTTACACCCGCCCGATGGACGATTTCATCGACACCGGTTCGGGCGGCGGCATCGGGTTCGGGCTGTGCGGCGATATCGCGCACGCCGTCATTGATGAGGAGCGGATTACCAGCCCCCGCCGCTATCATACGGTCACCGAGAGCAAAAACGGCGCGGGCGCGGTCCCCTTCCGCACCGAAAAGGGCTGGATTCACATTGCGCACGGCGTCCGGAATACGGCGGCAGGGCTGCGGTATGTGATCTACGCCTTTGCCTGCGACCTTGACGAGCCGTGGAAGGTGATCGCCGAACCGGGCGGCTATCTGATCGCGCCGCTCGGCGCGGAACGGGTCGGCGACGTATCGAATGTTGTATTCACCAACGGCGCGGTCGTCCGGGAGGACGGGTCGGTCTACATTTATTATGCGTCGGACGACACCCGCCTGCACGTGGCGACGACGACGGTCGAGCGGATCGTGGATTATGTCTTCCACACGCCCCGCGACGCGCTCCGCACGGCGGACTGCGTGAAGCAGCGCTGCGAACTGATTTCGAAAAACCTTGCGTTTATGGAACGGATGGAGGGCAAATGATATGCTGACGAAGGCGGCGGTCTTTTCGGACCATATGGTGCTCCAGCGTCGCCGCGCGATCCCGGTCTGGGGCGGCGCGGAGCCGGGGGAAACGGTTACGGTTTCCCTGAGCGCCGCGGCCGTATCCAGGACGGCGGATGCGGACGGGAGCTGGCGCGTCCTGCTTCCCGCGCAGGAGGCCGGAGGCCCGTATACGCTCACGATCCGCGGCGGACGGGAAGCGATCGTCCTGCATGACGTGCTGGTCGGCGAGGTCTGGCTTGCCGGCGGGCAGAGCAACATGGAAATGGCGCTGCGCGACTGCAAGAACGGCAAACGCGAGGTCGCGGCCAGCGACTGCCCGCAGGTGCGGTTTTATAATGTACCCAAGCGCGCCGTGCTGGACGCGGAGCAGGCGCGCATGGAGGCGGAAAGCTGCTGGCAGCCCTGTTCGCCCGCGACGAGCGGGGACATGAGCGCAGTCGCCTACTTTTTCGCCCGCCGGGTCGCCGAAAGCCAGGGCGTCCCGGTCGGCGTGATCGACTGCTATTGGGGCGGCGCGTCCATCAGCTGCTGGATGAGCCGGGAGCAGCTGGAAAAGAGCCGCGCCGGGCAAACGTACATCGAGGATTACGCCGCGCTGGTCGGCGGCAAGACCGACGAGGAATACCAGCGCGAAATGGATGCCTACAACGCGGAGTGGGAAGCGTGGGACGCCCGCGTGCAGGCGCGCCGCGCGCAGGACCCGCACGTGACCTGGGAAACGCTGAATCAGGAATGCGGCGTTTGCCCGTGGCCGCAGCCTGCGGGCAATCAGTCGCCGTTCCGTCCGGCGGGGCTGTATGCGTGCATGGTGCGGCGGGTAGCGCCCTATGCGCTGCGCGGCTTCCTGTATTATCAGGGCGAGGAGGACGAGGCGCGGCACGCCGATTACGGCGCGATGCTGCACGCGCTGATCGACCAGTGGCGCGGGGACTGGGGCGACTGCGAGCTGCCGTTCCTGCTGGCGCAGCTTCCCATGTACTGCTCCCGCGAGGAATACGCGGCCCATCAGGACAGCAAGCACTGGGCGGCGCTGCGCGACTGGCAATGGAAGATCAGCCGGACGGTGCAGAATACCGGGATTGCCATTCTGGCGGACTGCGGCGAGTTCGACAATATCCACCCGCTCGATAAGAAAACGGTCGGGCTCCGGCTGGCATTGCAGGCGCTTGCAAAGGTGTACGGCGAACCGGTCGTCGCCGACGGCCCCCGGCTCCGCGCGGTACAGCGGGAGGGTTCCCGGCTGTCGCTCCGTTTTGCGGATACGGCGGGACAGCTTACCGTGAAAGGCGATACGCTGGAAGGGTTCGAGCTGGCGGGCGCGGACGGCGCGTACCATCCCGCCCGCGCCGAAGCCGGGACGGATTCGGTCACGGTCTGGTCGGACGAAGTGCCTGCGCCGGAGACCGTCCGCTATGCGTGGACGAACTACGGCCCGGCGGGGCTGTACAATGCGGCGGGGCTGCCCGCCGTCCCGTTCCGGACCGACCGCCAGCCCATTTCATAAAGGAAAGGAGCCGCCTATGTCTGAGCTTGTCTTTGGTATCCTCTGCATCGTGCTCGCCGTGCGCGTCCTGCGTATGCCGGAGGAACGCTTCCGCCGCCAGCTGGCTTTCCTGACCGGCGCCGGCCGGGCGGTCCCGGTCTGGTATTACCGGCTGCTGCGCAGCCTGTTCTGGGGCGTCGGCGCGGCGGGCGCCGCGATTCTTGTTTTCCTGTTTCTGTAAAGGGGTGCTGCTATGTCAAGGCTGCAAATCGACAATCCGTTTTTTACGAGGATGGGGAAGCTGGGCGACCTCGTGCTGCTCAATCTGGTATGGCTCGCCTGCTGCCTGCCCGTCGTGACGATCGGCGCCGCGACCGCCGCGCTGTTCCGCGTGACCCGGAAAATGGCTGCGGATGAGGATTACCGGGCGGTCCCCGATTTCCTGCGCGCCTTCCGGGAAGGCTGGAAAACCGCGACCGCCGCATGGCTGATCCTCCTGCTGACCGGCGCGGTCTCCCTTGCCGACCTGCTGATCGGCGCGCAGACCGCCGGGACGCCGGGCGGGGCCTTTCTGGCGATCGGCGCGGCGCTGTGCGTGCTGTGGCTGGCGGCGGCCGGTATGTCGCTGCTCCTGCTGGCGCGTTACCGCTATACCGCGCGGCAGGCAATCGCCGACGGGCTCCTGCTCAGCGCCGCCAACCCGCAGGTTACGCTGGCGGTCTTTGCGCTCGCCGCATGGATGCCGCTGCTGTTCTGGAAAAATCCCGAAGCATTCTTTTATATCCTGCCGCCGTGGCTGCTGATCGGCGGCGCACTGAGCGCATTATGCCTGACGGCGCTGATGCTGCCGGTCTATGCGAAAATCGAAGCACACAGGGAGAAGGAAGATCATGGAGATATTGAAGCTGAAGCCCGCCTGTAAAAGCTATATCTGGGGCGGCGATACGTTGATCCGGGAATACAACAAGGAATTTGACCGCACGCCGCTTGCGGAGACGTGGGAGCTGTCCTGCCATCCGGACGGGCCTTCCCGCATCGTAAACGGGACATTCGCAGGGCGCACCCTGCGGGAATATCTTTCGGCAATGGGCAGGCGGGTGCTCGGAAGCAACTGCCAGGTGTTTTCGGAATTCCCGATCCTGATTAAATTCATCGACGCAAAGGATAACCTTTCCATCCAGGTGCATCCGAATAACATGGACGCGCTGGAAAACGAACGCCAGTACGGCAAAACCGAAATGTGGTATGTGCTGGATGCAAAGCCGGGGGCGTTTCTGTATCTGGGCTTTCAAAAGGAAATTTCCCGGCAGGAGCTCCGCGACCGGATCGCGGACCATACCCTGACCGAGGTCCTGAACGCCGTGCCGGTGAAAAAGGGCGACCTGTTTTACATCCCGGCGGGAACGGTGCACGCGATCTGCAAGGATATCATGATTGCGGAAATCCAGCAAAGCTCCAACGTGACCTACCGCGTTTACGATTACGGGCGCGCCGGAGCGGACGGCAGGCCGCGCCAGCTGCACATCGAGCAGGCGGCGGAGGTCATCAAGCTCGGGCCGCCGCGCCGCGACTACAATTTCGGCGGGCATCTGGCGCGGAGCGCGTATTTTACGGCCGACCTGCTGGACGCGCCGGGGACGCTCGACTGCGACGAGGAGTCCTTTACCTCCATCCTGGTATTGGAGGGCGAAGGCGAGGTCCGCTGCGGCGCGGCTTCCGTTGCCTGCCGGAAGGGGGACAGCCTGTTTGTCCCGGCGGACAGCGGGCTGTGCACCCTGTCGGGAAGCCTGCAAACGTTGTGCACGCGGGTCGGCACGATCTGAGCCCGAACCCGCAGGAAGGGGATGCTGATATGGAATATCTGTCCGAAAAGGAACGCGTCCGCCGGCAGGTGCGGGAGACGCTCCCGCCGCGCAGACGGCTGCTGCACTGGTGGCACTATCACTGGATCTATGTCGCCGTGTCGGCGGCCGCCCTGCTGCTGATCGTTTATTTCACGGTACTGGCGCGGAGCAACCCCGCACCCGATTATACGGTCGGCTGGGTCGGTACGTATCCGCTTTCCCCGGAACAGGAATCCGCCGTTTCCAGCGGGCTTTCCCCGTTCGGCGAAGACCGGAACGGCGACGGGCAGGTCTGTATTACGGTACAGCAATACATCCTTGACCTGGAAGCGCTGGGACGGCGCGGCATGACCTCCGGCGAACGGGAATACGCCAGCCTGCTCGCGCTGGAAGCCGATCTGACCACCGGGCAAAGCGGACTGTTCCTGACCGCGCAGCCCGCCGCCTTTCAGCGCTACGCCGGGGCGCTGCTCTATCTGGACGGTTCCGAACCGGCAGAGGGCGCTGCGGATTGGGAAAACATGGTCGTCCCGGTCGGCGGCGGGCTGTATCTGGGGGGCCGGGGCTGTTGGGTCGAGGAGCAGCGTCCGGGGCTGGACGCCGCCTGGGCGCTGTGGACGCGGTTCCGCGCCTCCGG
>CAJUGU010000074.1:12117-18650 GCA_910586105.1 uncultured Eubacteriales bacterium
TTCCGATCTGGGGCGGCGATCCCCCTGGCATGAGGGACGGGGCGGCGATCGAAAACCGGAGCGGCGGCGCTCCGGTTTTTGCCGTTCCCGGACGGCGGGTTAGGCATTTTTAGCTTGATTTTAATTGACGGATCGGCGATAACGCGGTATAATCAAACAACAGACCGCTTCGGAAACCGTCATGCGCCGGGTGGAACATCAGGGCTTTCGGATCGGTACGAGTAAAACCAGGGGAGATTTTTGCATGGAAAAACCGGTCCGGATGGCGGATATTGCGGAAAAATTGAATCTCAGCGTTGTGTCGGTTTCCAAAGCGCTGTCCGGGAAACCCGGTATCAGCGAGAAAAACCGGGAGAAAGTCATTGAATTGGCGCGGGAGATGGGCTACACTGGCGCGCGCAGCCCCGCGCGGCAAAATGAAGATATCCATATCGGCGTGCTGGTGGCCGACCGCTATTTTGCGGAGAATGCGTTTTATACCCAGCTTTACCGGTCGCTGGTGTTGGACAGCCGCACGCTGGGCATGACCTGCCTGTTGGAGATCGTACCGCCCGAAGCCGAGCAGTTTGCCGACCTGCCGGCGCTGATCACGGATAATAAGGTCAACGGCATCCTTTTTTTAGGCAGCCTGGAAGAATCCTATGTGCAGCTTGTGGAAGACAGCGCCCTGCCCTGCCTGCTGCTGGATTTCCATTTGCCCGGGAAGAAACGGGACTGCATCCTCAGCGACAACACGGACGGCGGCTTTACCCTGACCACGCACCTGCTGGAGCAGGGCCGGACAGCGATCGGTTTTGTCGGTAGCATCCTTTCCAGCTCCAGCATTATGGACCGTTACCTGGGCTACCAATGGGCGATGCGCAGGGCTGGGCTGCTCCCAAAGGAGAAATGGCTGCTCGAAGACCGGGACGAAAACGGGAAATTCCTGCCGCTTGCGCTCCCGCAGGAGCTGCCGCAGGCATTCCTTTGCAGCTGCGACGAGGTCGCGTACAATTTAGTGACCCTGCTTCAGCAATCCGGGCGGCGCGTGCCGGAAGACGTTGCGGTCTGCGGCTACGATGACTACCGCTTTGCATCCCTTTGCCGTCCGCCGCTGACGACCTATCAGGTCGACGTTGCGCAGATGTCCAAGCGGGCGGTGGAATGGCTGCATCAGAAGATCCATGGCCGGGCGGAGATCGCGGGCGCGCAGGTTCTGCCCGGGCAGCTTATCGTCCGCGAAAGCAGCGTGTTTCCGACGCCCGCCGCGCCAGGCTGCGGCGATTGACGCGCGGAATTTAATCTTTTATTTTAGCCGATATTTACTTGACTTGGAGGTTATTTAGCTTTATAATTTAGGTAACGTCACGGAGAGGATCGACAGAAAACGGCCCCGCTTCCATCCGGAAACGGGCTTCGTTTTTGCGCCGGTCCGGAAACCAGGCCGTGCGCCAGGGGGGCGGACGGGCCTAATGACAAGGAGGAGTACCTTTATGAATGCACGTGAAACCTACGAGCTTTGGCTTTCGTCACCGTATTTTGCGGAAGCCGCAAAGGAAGAGCTTCGGAGCATCGCCGGGGACAGCGCGGAGATCGAAGACCGGTTCTACCGCGATCTGGAATTTGGCACCGGCGGGCTTCGCGGCATGATCGGTATCGGCGCCAACCGTATGAACGTTTATACGGTGCGGAAGGCAACGCAGGGCCTTGCGAATTATATTATTCGGGAGCAGGCGCAGGGGAAAGGCGTTGCCATCGCGTTCGATTCCCGCCGGATGTCCCCGGAATTTGCCGACGAAGCGGCGCGCTGCATGGCTGCAAATGGGATACGGGCGTATATTTTCCCCTCGCTCCGCCCGACGCCGATGCTCTCCTTTGCCCTGCGCGAGCTTGGCTGCACGGCGGGGATCGTCGTGACTGCGAGCCATAACCCGGCGGAATACAACGGCTATAAGGTCTATTGGGAGGACGGCGCGCAGATCACCGCGCCCCGCGACCGGGAAATCATTGCGGAGGTCAACGCGATCGGCGATTACGCCCAGATCAAAACCATGGAGCGGGAAGCGGCGGAAGCCGCCGGCCTGTACTGCACGATCGGCGAGGAGATGGACGCCAAATACCTGGCGGCGCTCAAAAAGCTGGTGCTCCATCCGGAGGCGATCCGCGCGGAGGCGGCCGGACTGAAGATCGTTTACACCCCGCTCCATGGCGCGGGCAACCTGCCGGTCCGGCGGATCCTGCGGGAACTGGGCTTTGAAAAGGTTTTCGTGGTGAAGGAGCAGGAGCAGCCGGACGGCGATTTCCCGACCGTGCCCTATCCAAACCCGGAGGATAAAAAGGCGTTCGCGCTGGCGCTGGAGCTGGCAAAGGAGGTCGACGCAGACCTTGTGCTGGCGACCGACCCGGACGCCGACCGCCTTGGCGTCTATGCAAAAGATCCCGCGACCGGCGGTTATATGGAATTCAGCGGGAATATGTCGGGCGCGCTGCTGATGGAGTACGAGCTTTCGCAAAGGAAAGCGTTGGGGCGGCTGCCTGCAAACGGGGCGGCTGTGACGACGATCGTATCGGGCAAAATGGCGCGCCGGATCGCGGAAGCCTATCAGGTGCGGCTGATCGAAACGCTGACCGGCTTTAAGTACATCGGCGAACAGATCAAGTTCTTTGAGCAGGAGCACACGCTGGAATACCTCTTTGGTTACGAGGAAAGCTATGGCTGCCTGGTCGGCACGCACGCGCGCGATAAGGATGCGGTCGTAGCGGTGATGGCGCTTTGCGAAGCGGCGGCTTACTATCGGGGGCAGGGGCTGACGCTCTGCGACCAGATGCGCAGGCTGTTCCAGAGATATGGCTATTATAAAGAAGGGCTTTGCACAGTCACGCTGAAGGGGCGGGACGGCGCAAAACGGATCGCGGCGATCATGGAGCAGATCCGGTCGGAGGTACCGGACGAGATTGGCGGCTTCCGGGTGCGCCGGTTCCGGGATTATCAGGCGGGCGTCGTGCGGGACTGCGCCGGCGGCGATAGATCGTCTGCCGGCCTGCCCCGATCCAATGTGCTGTATTTTGATTTGGAGGACGAGGCATGGTGCTGCGCCCGGCCTTCTGGCACCGAGCCGAAGATCAAGTTTTATATCGGCGTGCGCGGGAAGGACGCTGCGGATGCGGAGCAAAAGCTGGAAGCGTTGACCAAAGCTGTTCAGGCGCTGGCGGAATAATGGCGTTTGCAGCAAATTTTATCTGGGGCGCGGCGACCAGCGCTTACCAGATCGAGGGCGCGGCCGCGGAAGACGGCAAGGGGCTGAACCTTTGGGATGTTTATACCCGGGAGCCGGGGCGCATCTTGGATGGGCATACCGGGGAAACGGCGTGCGGCCATTACCGCCGCTTCCGGGAAGACGTCCGGCTGATGAAAGAAATCGGGCTGCAGGCGTACCGGTTTTCATTGTCGTGGGCGCGGCTGCTGCCGGACGGCGTGGGGAAGGTCAACGAGGCGGGCGTCCGGTTCTATGACGCGCTGATCGACGCCCTGCTGGAAAACGGTATCGAGCCGTACATTACCCTGTATCATTGGGATATGCCCTATGAATTGTATAAGCGGGGCGGCTGGCTGAACCCGGGATCGCCGGAATGGCTGGGCGGGCTGGCGCGGCTCGCCGCCGAGCGGTTCAGCGACCGGGTATCGCACTTTTTTACGCTCAATGAGCCGCAGTGCTTCATTGGGCTGGGGCATTTGACTGGGATCCATGCGCCGGGGCTGCAATGCCCGCTGCGGGACACGTTTGAAATGGCGCACAATGCGTTAAAGGCGCATGGACGCGCAGTGCAGATGCTTCGCCAATATGGGAAGCAGCCGCTTGAGATCGGGTATGCTCCGACCTGCTCGGCGGCTTATCCGGAAACGGAAACACCCGCGGACATCGAAGCCGCCCGTCAGGCGATGTTTGCGCTGCCGGAGGACGACCGGAATTGGACATGGAATGTTTCATGGTGGTCCGACCCCGTGCTGCTGGGACATTATCCGGAGGAAGGGCTGTCCCGTTTTGAGCCCTACCTGCCACGGTTTGCGGATGCAGACTTCAAACTGATTTCGGAGCCGATCGACGTATATGCGCAAAACCTGTACAACGGGCGCTGCTTGCGGATGGGGAAAGCTGGAAAGCCGGAGATTGTCCACCGGTATCCCGGCTTCCCAAAAACGGCGAACGGCTGGCCGATCACCCCGGAGGCGCTGTATTGGGGGCCGAAATTTCTCAGCGAACGCTATCGGAAACCGCTTTATATCACGGAGAATGGCATGTCCTGCCATGACCGCAAAACGCCGGACGGCAAAGTGCATGACCCGAACCGGATCGATTTTCTGACGCAATATTTGCGGCAGCTCAGGCGGGCGGCTGCGGAGGCCGACCTGCGTGGTTATTTCCACTGGTCGCTGATGGACAATTTCGAGTGGGAAAAAGGCTATTCGGAGCGGTTCGGGATGATTTATGTCGATTATCCGACGCAGGAACGTACCATAAAGGACTCTGCGCGCTGGTATCGTGAAGTGATCCGCACGAACGGCGAAAATCTGATATCCAATACGCGCGAGCCCTCCTGAGGGCGGATCCTCAGCCTGAAAGCGCCTTGCTTGGAGACGATTTTGGCCAGGGGCAGGCGATTTTGCCTGCGATTTCCGCAGCGATTGCCGCCGTATGAAGGTTTTGTCCGGAGCGGTGCGGGGGCCTTTCCGGTCAATGATGCGGCCGGAGGACGGTCTGCCGCGCCATGCGGCCCGATGCGCCCGAGCGAGCGGCTTCCGATAGGGCGATGCAGCGGACATCCGGCTGGCCCGGTGTCGATCCTGCCGCGTTTTGTGCGGAAAGCGGCGCGTATTGTCGGGCTGAAATTCCCGTTTTGTTCTACCCCATTTCCAGGGGCTGTGGTAGAATATATTCACAGACAAGAACAAGAGAGGTGAGCAGCATGAAAGGATTTTTCAGCACGCTGATCCGTTCCCGCGAATTGCAGCTGGACTGGATGAAATACGTTTCCCTGACCCGGAAGCACTGAAAAGCGAACAACGTAAAACTGCCCGTGTAAAGCCTGGCTCTGCACGGGCAGTTTTTATATGGATTTGAAATAGCTGGGCGGATAGCCGATCAGCTTTTTGAAAATGCGGGCGAAATAATTGGGGTCATGGATACCGACCTGTTCCGAAATCTCCTCAATCGAGCTTTGGGTCGTTTGGAGCAGCTCCAGCGCACGCAGGACGCGGACGCGGTTCAGATATTCCAGCAGGCTTAAACCGGTATTGTTTTTGAACAGGATGCGGAAATAACTGATGGAAATCCCCTGCTTCTGTGCGATCGCATTAAAATCGTAGTCTGCGGAAAGGTCGTTTTCCATCTGGTTCAGGATGGTATCGACCATTTCGGTCTGCCAGTTGAAGTTACGTTCCATATGCTCAAACTGATCCATCTGTACGCGCTTGATCTGGATCAGCACTGTTTCCAGCAGCATTTTCTTGATCCGCTCAAAGCCGAACCTCTGCTCCTCCTGCTCTCTCCGGATTTGCTCCAGAAGGCCGAAAATATAATTCTGTTCCGCGCGGCCCAGGTGGATGATCCCCTGGCTGTTGATATTGCCAACATACCCCGGCGGGAGCCGGTGGTCGGAATCCGCCCAGACCGCCTGTATATCTTCAAAGCGTTTGCGCATCGGTATTTTCTGATGCAGGGCGGCTGCAATAAACCGTTCCGGTTCATGCTCCAAAATCCGGCGGTAAAACTGGCAGTTACACATAGCAATGGAGTCATGGAACCGATAGGAATGCGGCTGATCCGGCGGGATGAGGAACAGGTCGCCGGGCATCAGCGGGATATAAGTGCTGCGGTAGAAATGGCGGCAGCTTCTGCGAAGGATCAGCACCATTTCATAAAAATCGTGCCGGTGCAGCTTGACCGTTGTCCCATCCTCCAGAAAACGGATTTTCTGAAGGGAGTCATAATATTCCAGCGTAATGCCGGAGCTGTCCAGATGCGGACAGTCAAGATACGGTACCATCATAGTGAAGAAGTATGTAGACGGAGGTGTAGATGCAGTAATAGAATATAAGCGCAGTGTTAATTCGGACAATGCCCGTCGAAAAGTAGACGGACGTGCAGAAGCACGGCTGATTGAATTGGCATGCGGTCCGGTTCCGGAAGGACATGCACGTTGGACACTCCGACTTTTAGAACAGGAAGCAAAGATCGTTCTGGAAACGCCAGTCGGGAGAGAGGCGTTTCGCAGGACTTTAAAAAAACGAAATCCGACCTCACAAAAATGATTATTGGTGCATTCCAGTGAAAGAAGACCCCGAATTCATTGCTTGCATGGAAGATGTGCTTGGGCATGGAGTAAAATTTTGTGTAAGCGAAATTCGACAAAATGGGAATTGGCAACGTATAAACGTGGCAGAGAACTGGCTTGATCCCTTGGTCACCAACCACCCGGAAGGCGGGGGTGGTATGCGCGCCGGAACGGCGTGAATACCGCTCCCGCTTTCCGGGAACCCTGCCAAGAGGGATCAG
>CAJUGU010000075.1:0-14620 GCA_910586105.1 uncultured Eubacteriales bacterium
CTGGCCCGCCGCGAGCAGCCGCGCGCACTCGTCCAGCAGGCCGTCGCGCAGCATCTGCCCAACGCGGCGGTCGATGCGCGCATACAGCGCCTCCCGCGTCGTGGGGCACACGCCGATCTTGTACGCCCGGTACTTCGGCTGCGGACGCCGGTTCCGGGCGTTCAGCTCGCCCAGCGTCAGCCCGGTCTGTTCGTACACCTCGAGCGCGCGGATCACCCGCTTTAAATTATTGGGATGCAGCCGTTCCGCGCTCTCCGGGTCGACCGCGCGCAGCGCGTCATGTACCGCCTGGTTCCCCTGCTCCGCCGCCATGCGCTGGTAGCGTTCCCGGGCCGCATAATCGGTCTCTCCGCCCGGGAAATCGCTGCATTCAACCAGGGCATCCATATAAAGCCCGGTCCCGCCCACGACGATGGGGATCTTCCCCCGCGCCAGCAGGTCCTGCGCGCAGGCGTCGGCCAGCGCCACATACTGTGCGACCGAAAAGGGCTCCCCGGGATCCCGGATATCCAGCAAATGGTGCGCGATCCCCTGTTTTTCCGCCTCGGTGGGCTTGGCGGTGCCAATATCCATGCCGCGGTACAACTGCATGGAATCGGCGGAAATGATCTCGGTCCCCCGCAGCCCTGCAAGCGCGACCGAAAGCGCCGTTTTGCCGCTCGCGGTCGGCCCGCAAATGCAGATCAGTTGATTTTCCATCGCGCCTCCCTACTGCTCAACCCGCTTGAACAGCTTGTCCAGCTCGTATTTGGTCAACCGGACCACCGTCGGCCTGCCGTGCGGGCAGGCGCGCACCTCCGAATCCGCAAGCACGCGGTCGCACAGGCTTTGCAGCTCGGCGGCTTCGGTATGCCAGCCGCCCTTGATCGCTGCCTTGCAGGAGACCGTGTGGATCAGGTCGTCCAGCTGATCCGGCTCCGGGGATCTGCCGGAAGCCAGCTTGTCCGCGATCTCCGACAACACGGAAGGCACGTCCCCCGCTTCCAGATAGGCGGGGACGGCGCGCACCGCGAAACTCCCCGCGCCGAACGGCTCCAGATCGAAACCCAGCGCGCGCACCCGTTCGATCCCTTCGGTCAGCGCGGCGGCGAGCGTCGCAGGCAGCTCCGCAACGACGGGCGCTACCAGCGCCTGCGACGGCGGTTCCGTCGAAGCGCGGAGCCGGTTGAAGATCATCCGCTCGTGGGCGGCGTGCTTGTCGATCAACACAAGGCCCTCGCCCTCTTCCGCGACGATATAAGTGTGGAAGCACTCGCCCAGCACCCGCGCCCCGCCGTTGAACGGCGACGGACCGGCTGGCGCTTCGACCTGCGCTTTCGGCGCGCTGGGATCCGGAGGTCCGTCATCGGCGAGCGGCGGCGCGCGCAGCTCCGCCTTTTCTTCCGCCGCTTCCCGCCCGGTTTGCGGAAAGGAGGACAGCGGTACGGCGGCGCCCGGCGGCGGCGCGCAAAGCTCCAGCCCCATATCCAGATCGTCGCAGTCGATCAGCGGCTGAAAGCCGCGTTTTTCCGCGGGCTGGAAGTCTGACGGCTCCGGCGGGGCAAACCGCGGCGCAGGCAGCGGCTCCGGCTGCCGGGGCAGGAAAAGCGTCTCGACCGGCGGCGGCGCGGGGCGCGGGGCCGCAAGCTCCTGCTGCTCCTGCGTCAAATGATCTTCGCGCGGAGCCTGCGCAGCCTTTTTCTGAAGGAGCGGAATGTTGTCCCCCGCCTCCAACGCATTCTTACAGGCGATATAGATCGCCTCAAACACCGGCTTTTCGAGCGCGAACTTGACCTCGGTCTTCGCCGGATGGACGTTGACGTCGACCATTGTATACGGCAGGGTCAGGAACAACGCGCAGCTTGGATACTTCCCGGTGATGATGGCGTTTTTGTAGGCCTCCTCCAACGCCGCCTGCATGAGCCGGCTCTTGACAAATCGCCCGTTGACGAAAAAGTGCTGCATCGACCGGTTGGGGCGCGCGCAATGCGGTTTGGTGATATACCCCCACGCCGTCAGCCGCTCCCGTTCAAAGGCGGGAACCTCGAGCATATTGGCCACGATCTCGCGCCCGAAGACCGAGAAGACCGGCGTTTTCAGCTGGCCGTCCCCCGAGGAAGTGAACGCCTGTTTCCCGTCGCGGAGCAGCGTAAACGCGATCTCCGGATGCGACAGCGCGGCGTTCTGCACGACCGAAAGCACGTATCCCGCTTCGGTGAAATCCTTTTTGAGGAATTTCATCCGCGCGGGCGTGTTATAAAACAGGTCGCGGATAATGATGGTCGTGCCGTCCGGGCAGCCCGCTTCCTCCTGCTCGGCGATCTTGCCCGCGTCCAGATGGAGATGCACGCCCGCGAGGGTGTCCGCCTGCTTGGTAAACAAATCGATATGCGACACGGCGGAAATCGCGGCGAGCGCTTCCCCGCGAAAGCCCAGCGTGCCGATCGCGGCGAGGTCACTTTCGGTGCGCAGCTTACTGGTCGCGTGCCGCCGGAACGCGATAGCGGCGTCCTCGGGAGCCATGCCGCAACCGTTGTCGGCGATCCGAAGGTAGGACACGCCGCCGTTTTCGATCTCGACCGTGATGCGCGACGCTCCGGCGTCGATCGCGTTCTCGATCAGCTCCTTCGCCACCGAGGCGGGTCGTTCGACAACCTCGCCCGCCGCGATCAGGTTTGCCATATGCTGCGATAATTCATGGATAACCGGCAAATATCCTCCCTCCTTTCTGCCGTGGATAATGGGTATGTTTCAGAATACGTCCGGCTCGCACATACGCCGCCAGAAATATTTGCGCCATTTCAGCGCGTCCGGGTCGATCCCGCGCAGACGTTCCCGGAGCTGGTCGAGCCACGGCCCATACAGCTCCCGATGGTCAAAGATGCAGAAATCCGGGTCCTCCTGCATCGCTTGCCGCACGGCGTCCAGATACTGCGGATACAACGCCTGCCATGCCCCAAAGCATCGGACAAACTGCCCGAGGCTCGAATTGACGTGGGACGGCGCGGTGCGTTCGTTGACAAACTGCGTGACCTCGTGTTCTTTCGCATCAAGGCTGACGGCCAGTTCGCCCATCACGTCCAAATCCGCAAAATGCAGGTAACGGCCCCGCCAATGAAAATAGGTCTTGACCTCCGGTTGGGCAAGGAACACGACCGGCGCGTTGGCGTTGATCTCATAGCAGGAATGGACTGGCAGGCCGGTCTGCGTCAAAAAGTCAAACACTTCCTGCGGAAGCCCCAACGGCTCCAACGTTTCCTTCGGGTATGGGATCCGGGAATCCTCGTAATGCCGAAGGATCGTCGCTTCCGGTAGCGCCACAGCGTCCCCCTCCTTTTCGGTTATACCAGCTTTTTCAGCTCGTACAGCGCGTTCATTGCCTCAATCGGCGTCATGGTTTCGACCTGCATCGCGCGCAGCCGTTCCACGACCTGATCGGAGCCCAGGTCGACCATGGAAACCTGCGTTTCCTCCTCCTGCTCAACCTCGCGAACCTCGATCCGCGGCATATTGCTTTCCAGATCCCTGAGCACCGCCTTCGCGCGTTTGATCACCGCGTTCGGTACGCCCGCCAGCTTTGCGACTTCGATGCCAAAGCTCTCGTCCGCTCCGCCCGGCACAATGCGCCGCAGGAAGGTGATGTCGTCGCCGCGCTTCTTCACGGCGATGTTATAATTTTTCACGCCGTCGACCAGGCTTTCCAGCACGGTCAGCTCGTGGTAATGGGTCGCAAACAACGTCCGCGCGCCAATCTTCCGCTTATCCGCGGCGTATTCCAGCACCGCCCGCGCGATGCTCATGCCGTCGAAGGTCGAGGTGCCGCGCCCAATCTCGTCCAGAATCAACAGGCTGTTGCGCGTCGCGAAGCGCAGGATGTCCGCCACCTCGCTCATTTCGACCATAAAGGTCGACTGGCCGCTCGCCAGATCGTCCGAAGCGCCGACCCGGGTGAAGATCCGATCGACCACGCCAATCCGCGCCGACGCCGCCGGGACGAAGGAACCCATCTGCGCCAGGATGGTTATGATCGCAACCTGCCGCATATAGGTCGATTTGCCCGCCATGTTGGGGCCGGTGATGATCGCGACCCGGTTTTCCTGGCTGTCCAGCCGGGTGTCGTTGGGGATGAACAGGCTGCCTTCCAGCACCCGTTCCACGACGGGATGCCTGCCGTCCCTGATCTCGATCGCGCCGGAAAAATCGACCTCCGGGCAGCAATAGTTCTGTTCGGCGGCCAGCTCCGCCAGCGAGCACAGCACATCCAGATTGGCGACCGCCTGCGCCGTCCTCTGGATCCGGTGGACCTGCGACGCGACCCGATCGCGCAGCTGCACGAACAGATCGTATTCCAACGCGGTAAGCCGTTCCTGTGCGCCAAGCACCGTGCCCTCGTAGCCCTTCAGCTCTTCGGTAATGTAGCGCTCGGCGTTCGCAAGCGTCTGTTTGCGGATATAATCGGGCGGCACCTGCGAAAGGAAGGACTTCGTCACCTCGATGTAGTACCCGAACACGCGGTTATAACCGATCTTCAGGCCCTTGATACCGGTGCGTTCCCGCTCCCGCTGCTCGATCTCCACGATCTTGCCCTTGCCGCCCGAAGACAGTCCGCGCAGCTCGTCGATCTCCGTATGATAGCCTTCGCGGATCAAGCCGCCTTCCCGTACAGAAACCGGCGGTTCATCCACGAGCGCACGGTCAATGATATCCCGCACGTCCGTCAGCAGGTCGACCCGGTTGTTGAGCTCCTTCAGCAACGGAGACGCCAGCTGATCGGTCACTTCGTGCAGCTCGGGCAGGCGCTCGATCGCGGAATGCAGCGCGCGCAGATCCCTACAGTTCGCCGTACCATATACAACGCGGCTGATCAGGCGCTCCATATCGAACACTTTTTTGAGCACGTCGCCCAACGCAGTGCGCAGCATCACGTCCTTCGCCAGTTCTCCGACCGCCCCTTGCCGCTTTTTGATATGCAACGGGTTGAGCAGCGGTTTTTCCAGCCACTGGCGGATCAGGCGGGAGCCCATCGCCGTCTTTGTCCGGTCGATCACCCAGAGCAGCGAGCCGCGCTTTTCCTTGCCGCGCATGGTCTCGCACAGTTCCAGATTGCGCCGCGCGCTGAGGTCGAGTTCCATATATTCTCCGTGACGATAGACCTCGAGCTTGCCAAGGCAGGGCAGGCTGGTCTTCTGCGTTTCCGCCAGATACCCGAGCAGCCCGCCGATGCAGCAAATGGTGAACGGCTGGCCGTCCAGTCCCGCCGCCGCAAAGTCTTCCAGCCGGAACTGCGTCCGGATCCGGGCGGCGCAGCCCTCAAAGTCAAACGTCTCCTCCGGAACCGGTGAAAAAATGCCTTCCAGCCGCTTGGTGATGAAGCCCTGAAGCGCGTCGTCAAAGCAGGCGGAGCCGCCCAGCAGAACCTCCCTCGGCAGGAAGCGTCCCAGCTCGGAATACAGGTCCTGCCGTTCCTCGCAGGCGGTCGCGAAGACTTCGCCAGTGGAAATATCCGCAAAGCAGACGCCCGCCGTCCGACTGTCGCAGTACACGCAGGCGAGGAAATTGTTGCGCCGCTCGTCCAGCATGGAAGCGTCGATCAGCGTGCCAGGGGTGATCATGCGGACAATATCGCGCTTGACCAGTCCTTTGGTCGTTTTCGGGTCTTCCAGCTGCTCGCAGATCGCGACCTTGTAGCCCTTACGCACTAGCCGCGCCACATAGCCCTCGTAGCTGTGGAAGGGCACGCCGCACATCGGCGCGCGCTCCGGCTGCCCGCAGTCGCGCCCGGTCAGCGTCAATTCCAGCTCGCGCGATACCAGCTTCGCATCCTCAAAAAACATTTCATAGAAATCGCCCAGCCGATAAAACAAGATGTAATCTTTATATTTGTTTTTGATCTCGAAGTATTGCTTCATCATCGGGGTCAGTTCCGCCATTTGTTACCTGCCCTTCCACCGTCTTTAAGATGTCTACTATATAATGTATAAGCCCGGCGGCGCCAGCCGCCTTTTTTTCGGCTCCAAATAGCCCGCGCTGTCCGCGAGTCAGAAACGCCAATCGCGGCGCGCCGCTAACGCGCCAGCCGGAATTCTCCGGAAAAGGGCGCGGTCTTTCGCGGTTCTGCATAACCGTCCGTCACCGCGACCCCTTCGATCCGGATCTGCGCGCTTTCCTCTGAAATCTCGACGATCTGGAACGCGTACCGTTCCATCGGCTCATGCTCAAACAGATAGAAGGCGTCTTCCCGTTCGATCGCATCCTCGATGCATCCCACGCGGTAAGTACAGCCGGTAAGCGCTTCTGCGGAGGCTTTGCCGGTCTCGTGCTCGTTGATGCAGATCGCGGGGGAAACCGTTTCTGCCTGATAGTTCCCGCTCCGGAACTGTACTTCAAAGCCGATCGTAAACGTTCCCTCGTGTTCGTCGCTTTCAAACAAATAAAAGTGGGTGTCCCCGCAATCGTCCAGCTCGAACGGTACCCCGTCCAAGATCAGTTTACCGGACTGCTTCATGCTTCCTCGCTCCTTCCTCTACGCTGCGTGCGAACAGACAGCGCAGCGTCGTTTTATCGATCTCCACCTCGGCAAACTCGCCGGGTTTCAGCCCTTCGCCCGCGCAGCAGACCAGCAACCCGCCCTCGGTACGCGCGGCAAATGGATATTCCCGGCTTTTGCCCTCGCCGTCCACCAGCACGCGCAGGCGTTTTCCAAAGTACGCCGCCTGCCGTCCTGCGACGGTCTCGTCCTGCGCCTTCAAAAGCCGCTCGAAACGCTCCTGTTTCTTCGCCTTCGTCGCGTCGTCCGGGTATTCCGCCGCAGGCGTGCCGCTCCGTTTGGAATACAGGAAGGTATACAGCATGTCGAACCCAACTTCGCGCACCAGCGCAAGCGTCTGCGCAAAATCCGACTCCGTTTCGCCGGGGAACCCGACGATGATATCGCTTGACAGCGTCAGCTGCGGCATTTTCTCCCGTGCATAAGCGATCAGCTCCCGGTAATGCGCGGCGGTATAGCCGCGGTTCATCCGCCGGAGGATCTCGTCGCTGCCCGACTGGAACGGCAAATGCAGCTGCTTTGCGACGTGTTTGCATTCCGCCATGGTATCGAACAGCCGTGGGGAAGCGTCCTTCGGGTGGCTGGTCATGAACCGGAGCAGATAGTCTCCCTCGACCGCGTCCAGGCGGCGCAGCAGGCCGGAAAAATCCAGACCCACGTCCAGATCCTTGCCGTAGGAATTGACGTTCTGTCCGAGCAGCGTAATGTCTTTATAGCCGGCGGCAACCAGCTCGCGCAGCTCGGCTTCGATCGAATCCGGGTCGCGGCTGCGCTCCCGCCCGCGCACGTAAGGCACGATGCAGTAGGTGCAAAAATTGTTGCAGCCGTACATGATAGACAGCCACGCCCTAGCGCCTTCGCCGCGCAGCACCGGCAAGCCTTCGGCAATCTCGCCTTTTTCGTCGCCGGATATATCGAACACGCGTTTTCCCCCGACCAGCGTCCGGAAAAGCAGCTCCGGGAACCGCCAAAGCGCGTGTGTGCCAAACACAAGGTCAACGTGCGGATAGCTTTTCTTCACCTTCTCCGCGTTATGCTCCTGCTGCACCATGCAGCCGCACAGCGCGATCACCACCTCCGGACGTGCCTTTTTCAGATGGGACAGCGCCCCCACGTTGCCGAACGCCCGCGCTTCGGCGTGCTCGCGCACCGCGCAGGTATTATATAGGATGAAGTCCGCTTCGTCGGGCTCCTCCGTCATTTCATAGCCCATTTCGGCGAGCATCCCCGCGATGCGTTCGGTATCCGCAAAATTCTGCTGACAGCCGAAGGTGTGCGCCAGTGCGCGCGGCGCCCTTCCGGTGCGCTGCGCCTGTTCGGCGTTCCGGGCGGCGATCCGATCGATATATTCATATTGCCGCCGGATCTGCTCCTCCGGCACGGCGTTTGCAGTGCGCATGGCCGCTATCCTCCTTGCGGGAGCACGCTCCGCTCCCGGTTTATTTTGATCTGCGTTTCCCGACGGCTCGGGACGTTTTACGACGTATAGAATTCGGTCGGATGATAGGAGTCCAGATCGTGTACCGCCGTTGTCTCGAAAAACTCCAGAAAAATGTCCATGCATCCTTCCGCAGAGCAGCTCTTCTGCACAAGCCGCGTGCCGGTTTCGTCCTCCAGCCCAAGCTCAACTACGATTCCCTCCGCGCAGGTGCAGGACTGCACGAACCGGATCTGGTGCTGGATTTCGCCTGCGGTCAGGGTGACGAATTCGTCTTCCTCCTCAAACATATCGAGCAGGCATTCCTCGACCTCCCACCAGTTTTCGATCTGCCGGTCGATCTCCTGCGTCCGGAGGTTCCACGGCACTTTGCAGACCGTCTTTTCAAAGGTCACGTCGGTGGTCAGCTTCCGCTCGTCCGCCGCCGGTTCCTTCGCCTTTTTCCTGTTCCAGAACACACGTCTTCCTCCCTTCCCATCCATGTTATCGGAATTCCTGCATTTCGCCGTTGTAAACGCACATACGGTGATAATTGGCATACGACAGGTCGAATGCCGGATAATATTGGTTCATCGCCCGGGTCAGGTATTCCGGGCTGAGGTTGTTGTTCCCGGCGGCAGTGACTGCGGTCAGCACGACCGCGTCCACCGTCTCCTCGATCTCCAACGTGCGAAGCAGCTCCTTCAGGTTGACCAGATTTTCCCCGCGCTTGGAGCGTTTCAGGATCTCGACCGTCTCCCGCGAAAACAGCTCCCGCGCCGCGTCGGCCAGCTCGGCGGGCGCCCCCTCCGGGAACGTCCACGTCACGCGGTATTTCGACCATGCAATGTCCCGGATCGGCATTCCGCCGTCCGCCAGCGCATAAATCTCGATTGCGCGGAGCCCTTTCGGGAACACGTCGTTGAGCGCTTCCACCGCATTCAGCGGTACGCTTTCGCTCAGCAGGTTGAAATCCAGCAGCTCCCACTCCCCGGAAAACCCGGTCGACAGCGGCAGCGCCACCGAAACATAGGCGTGCTGGTTAAAGCCCTCCGTGAACCACAGCGGCATTTCGCAGCGCGCCATCGCCCGCTGCATGGTATGCATGAGATCGAGGTGGGAAATGAACCGCGCCCGCCCCTCCTTCGCGAATTTCATCCGGGCTTTAAACACGGCATTTCCCTCCTTTCAGCAGGGCGTTTGCGCCGCAGCCCGCGCATTTCGTCATACAGTCCGGCGTGGGGATCGCTTCGCGGGACTTGCGCCATTCGTCGAGCAGATGTTCCTTCCGGGTCCCGCAGCCGATGTGATCCCAGGGGAACCGCTCGTCCAGCGGCCTTTGCCGAGCCGCGTACCACAGCGGGTCAAGCCCGCAGGCGGAAAAGGCGTCGTTCCACTTTTCCAGCGAAAAGAGCGCGTCCCAGCCGTCAAACACGCAGCCGTTTTTCCAGGCCGTGTAGATCGCCTTCCCCTGCCGCCGGTCGCCGCGCGCGATCGCGCCTTCCAGCACCGAGGTCTCGGCATCGTGCCAGTTATAGGTAACGTTTTTCGTCTTCATGATCCGTTTCATATAATCCTGCTTGCCCGCCAGCATTTCCAGCGTATTCTGGGCATCCCATTGGAACGGGGTCTGCGGCTTCGGGACAAAGCAGGACGCGCTTGCCGTGACCTTCACGCCGCGCCCTCGGTTCGTCGTATTCATGCGCCAGAAATAGGCGACCTTCTTGCAGATCTCCGCGATGCCGTCGAGATCCTCGGAGGTCTCGGTCGGCAGCCCGATCATAAAATAGAGCTTGATGTTGTTCCAGCCGCCCCGGAACGCGATTTCACAGGCGTTCAGCAGGTCGTCTTCTTCCAGATTTTTGTTAATAACATCCCGCAGCCGCTTCGATCCGGCCTCCGGCGCGAACGTCAGCCCGCTTTTGCGGACCTTCTGTACGCGTTCCATCAGTTCGACGTTGAAGCTGTCCGCGCGGAGCGACGGCAGCGAAAGGCTGATGTGGCGCGGTTCGCAAAAATCGAGCATGGCGCCAGTCAGTTCAGACAGTCCGCCGTAATCGCTGGTCGACAGCGAGGACAGCGAGATTTCCTCGTAACCGGAGTTTTTCAGCACCGCCCGCGCCTGCCGCAGCAGCGTTTCCGGCGATTTGGTACGCAACGGGCGGTATGTGTGCCCCGCCTGACAAAACCGGCACCCGCGCGGACAGCCGCGGAACAGCTCGACCATCGCGCGGTCAAACACGATATCGGTCGACGGCACCACGAAGGAATCCGGGTAATACATCGTGTCCAGATCGGCGACGATCCGCTTTTGGACGAGCGCCGGAGCGCCCGCCAGCGGCGTGACACGATCGATCGTGCCGTCTTCCCGATAGTCGACTTCGTACAGCGACGGCACATAAACGCCCTCAATCTGTGCGGCGCGCGTCAGGAATTCCGCCTTCGGCCAGCCGCCGCGCTTGGCTTCTCGGTACAGGCCGGTCAGCTCGAGCATGACCTCCTCCCCGTCGCCGATCATGAACAGGTCGATGAAATCGCACAGCGGCTCCGGGTTGTAGGCGCACGGCCCGCCTGCGACGACCAGGTTTTTCAGACCGGTGCGTTCGGATGCCAGCGGCGGGACGCCGCCCAGGTCAAGCATATTCAAAATATTGGTAAACGACAGCTCGTATTGGAGCGTAAAGCCGATGATATCGAAATCGCACAGCGGGTCGCCCGATTCCAGCGCGTAGAGCGGCAAGCCCGCCGCGCGCATTTCCTTTTCCATATCGACCCAGGGCGCGAACACTCGTTCGCACCAGATCCCGTCCTGCGCGTTGAGCAGCCCATAAAGGATGCGCGAGCCGAGATGCGACATCCCGACCTCATACACATCCGGGAAGCAGAACGCAAAGCGCAGCTCGGTTTCCTGCCGGTCCTTCATCACCGAACCCCATTCCCCGCCGACATAGCGCGCGGGCTTCTGCACGCGGGGCAAGATCATTTCCAGTCTGGACTGCATACCGTTCCTCCTGTGCGGCCTACCGCCGCCCGATTGATCGAAGCGCCGCCGACCGCCTGCGGCCGCCCGGCTCTCCTAATACGGAATGTATTATAACACGCTTTTCCCCAAAAAGCCATACCAGATGTGGCGCTTCACCAAAAATACGACGAAATCCCGGCAAGCCCGTCAAATCCGGCGCCAGGATTTGTGATATTTGACAGAAATCCGCCTTTCAGCAGGGGGGCTCCGGCCCGCTCCCGACGCCCTCCCGGACGGGATAGCAGACTCGAAAAAACATCCTTTCGCCATTGGCGTTCTCAGGGCTGCGTCATTCTTTTCCGGCCTTGCGAACGGCCTGCATGCCCCAAGCGTCCCGGTGGGCTCGCTACATCAACGCGATCCGCAGCAGTCCCAACGCCAGCAGATGCACCGGGTAGAACAGGTAGAAAAACCATTGAGAAAAGGTACGCCCCCGCTCCGCGCGCCGACCGTTATACAGATATAGGATGCAAATGCCCGAGGCCACGATCCCCAGCGCGCTGACTGCCGCTTGCAAAACGTCCAAGGGGGACAGCGCGTTCAGGCTTGCGCAGCCGAACGATACCGCCGCGATCATGTAAGAGACCGCGATCCGCTTCCGATCCTTCCCCGCCCATAGGAACAGCATGGTGAAGACCGGCGCAAAGATCGCCCAATCACAAAAACAGCTCGCCAGCAACAGCAACGCTTTCAGCAGAACGCGCCCCCAGCGATTTTCGATCCGTTCGTCGACCACGAGGATCAGAAAGCACAGCAACAACGTGAAAATCATATTGAAGCCGATAAAGCGGAAATAACCTTGGGTCGCGGTCAGCATCATGAACGGGAGCTGCGAAAGCAGCGCGAACCCCAGCAGCCGCAGACCGTATTTGCGCTTGGAGCGGGTGTATCCATATCCTTCCACCAGGAAATAACACATCGTAACGGCGGTAAAATAACCGATGTTGGTCAGCGTATCATGCCAGAACGTCCCCCGCGTCAAAAAAATGTAGGAAAAATGGTTCAAAAACATCGTAAACATCGCGATATACTTGATTGCGTCGCGGTTCAACGGTTTTTTCCGCTCAGAAAATTCCATACGCTTCCACACCTTTCCTTTTTATTATACACCATTTTCAATCGGATGGGTTACAGATTTGTAAACATCCTGTAACCTTTGCAGAAAATTGAGGCCGCACCCGTTCGGATGCAGCCCCCAAAATTCAGCGTGATTTCTGATACAGGATCCGGATGGAATTCAACACGCAGATCATTGCAACGCCGGTGTCGGCGAAGACCGCCATCCACATATTGGCGACGCCTGCGAAGCCCAGCACCATGACCAGCGCCTTGACCGCCAGCGCGAATACGACGTTTTGCCACGCGATCCGTCCGGTCGCGGCGGCAATGTCCATTGCCTGCGGGATCGCGTCCATGGAGGAGGTCATAAAGACCACGTCCGCCGCCTCGATTGCAGCGTCCGCGCCGCTGCCCATCGCCGCGCCAACGTCCGCCCCCGCCAGCACCGGCGCGTCGTTGATGCCGTCCCCGACGAACATGACCGCGCCGTGCTCCGCACGGATCTTTTGCAGCGCGGAGAGCTTTTGCTCAGGCAGCAGGCTCGCGTGTACCAGCTGTACCCCCGTCTCCGCCGCGACCGCGTCGGCGCTTGCCTGCGCGTCGCCGGTGAGCATCGCGGTTTTAAGCCCCAGCTTTTTCAGGGAGGAGATCGCGCCGCGCGCTTCTTTTTTGATCGTGTCGCTGATTACCAGATGCCCGGCAAATTTGCCGTCCAGCGCCAGCAGCACCTCTGTACCGTAGACGCTGCTGCTGTAGGCGGAAAGGTCGATCTTTTCCCGTTCCAGCAGCTTCCGGCTTCCGCACAGTGCTTTCCCTTCGGGGAAGTCTGCCTCAATGCCCCATCCAGAAATCTCGCGGACGGCGTGCGGATGCACCGCCGATACGCCGCGTTCCGCCGCTGCGGAAACGATGCTGTGCGCGATCGGATGGGTCGAACCCGCTTCGCAGGCCGCCGCCAGCGCGAGCAGTTTTTCCTCCGAAAAGCCGTTTGCCGTGACGCAGGACTGCACGACAAAATTGCCTTCTGTGATCGTGCCAGTCTTGTCCATGACGACCGTTTTCACGTCCTTCATCGCCTCAAGCGCCACGCCGCCTTTGAACAGGATACCTCGTTTCGAGCCTGCGCCGATCCCCGAAAAGAAGGCGAGCGGTACGCTCAGCACCAGCGCGCAGGGGCAGCTGATAACAAGGAAGGTGATCGCGGTGTAAATCCAGTAGTTCCAGTCCCCCGCCACGAGCGAGGGCAGGATCGCGGTTGCAAGCGCCAACAGGACGACGACCGGCGTATAAATATGTGCGAAGCGGGTGATGAAGCGGTCGATTTTCGGCTTGCTCGCCGCCGCGTTCTCGACGGAATCGAGAATCCGTGTCACCATCGATTCGCTGAGCGGTTTTTCGACCCGCAGACGCAGCAGCCCGGAAGTATTCACACAGCCGGAGACCACAGTGTCTCCCGCTCGCACAGCTACTGGCACTGGCTCCCCGGTGACGGGCGAAGTGTCGATCCGGCTTTCGCCTTCCACGATCACGCCGTCCAGTGGGATACGGTCGCCGGGACGTACCAGAACAACGTCCCCCACCATTGCATCCTGCGCGGGAATCTCGCGGCTGTCTTCGCCCTCGACCAGATTGACCACCTCGGGACGGAGGTCGACTGCCGCCATGATCTGGCTGCGGCTGCGTTCGACCGCGATGTGTTCGAACAGCTCGCCGACCCGGTAAAACAGCATCACGCCGCAGGCTTCCGGATAATCTCGGATCGCGATCGCGGCGACCGTTGCAAGACTCATCAGGAAGTTTTCGTCGGTCAGTTGCCCGTGGGCAAGGTTCTTTAACGCGGTAAGGATAATTTTCCCTCCAAGGACCAGATAACCGGTCAGGAAGCAAGCGGTCGCCGCTATGCCGTCGCCCAGCAGCAGTCCGGCGACGAACAGCGCCGCGCCGATCCCGATCTGGATGCCGTCCTTCTGGTTTTCTGAAAGCCCGCTCGCCTGTTCGGCAGGTTTTGCCGCCGGGGCAGGCGCGGACGGCTCGCGGGGCACGACCTTGACCTCGGCTTCGATCGAAGCGCAAATGCGCTGGAATTCCGGCAGCAGGGTTTCCGGAGCGCGTCCGCTGACGCGCAGCTGCTTGGTCGCAAATGTGATCGTCGCCTCGGAAACGCCGGGCAGTTCGTTGATACGGTCTTCCATCTTCGAAGCGCAGTGCGCGCAGCCCAGGTTTTCCAGGAGGAATACGGCGGTATGGCCTCCGGATGCCGATTCCCGTGGGATCACCTTGACCTCGGCTTCAATGGAAGCGCAGATCTCCTGAAACTTCGGGAGCAGCGCATCCGGATCGTCGGCGGCAACGCGCAGCTGCTTGGTCGCAAACGTGATCGTCGCAGCCTCTACGCCGGGCAGCTCGTTGATTTTGTCCTCCATCTTGGAAGCGCAGTGCGCACAACCCAAATTTTCAAGGATATAGACGCGCTTCGGCTTGTCGGTTTTCGGCATCTCACGTTGATGTTCACGGTCGTGTCCGCAGCCACACGCTTCACCGTGTTCGTGATGGTGTTCATGCCCATGCTCATGGTCGTGTCCGCAGCCGCACGCTT
>CAJUGU010000075.1:14720-18467 GCA_910586105.1 uncultured Eubacteriales bacterium
GTCGTGTCCGCAGCCGCACGCTTCGCCATGTTCGTGATGGTGTTCATGCCCATGCTCATGGTCGTGTCCGCAGCCGCACGCTTCGCCATGTTCGTGATGGTGTTCATGCCCACGCTCATGGTCATGCCCACAGCTGCACGCTTCACCATGTTCGTGATGGCGATGATGTTCGCGCTCATGCCCGCAACCGCACTTCTCGCCATGCACTTGCTTCCGTGACGCTTTTTCCTCTGCGCCATCCAGCAATTTTTCGTTCATAATGTCCCCTCCTGAATATGTTCCAGACCCTGCGCAAGGATGCTGGAAATATGGTTGTCATTCAACGAATAATAAACGGTTTTGCCGTCCTTCCGGTTTTTCACCAGCCTGCTTTGCTTCAAAAAACGCAGCTGGTGAGAGATCGCCGACTGTGTCATGCCAAGCAGCTCCGCAATATCGCACACGCAAAGCTCATGCAGCGACAACGCGCACAGGATGCGCAGCCGGGTCTTGTCGGCAAATGCTTTAAAGAAATCCGCCGCGTCGCCGGTCAGCTCTTCGGCAGGCATATTGCGCCGCACCAGACATACGTCCTCGCAATGCACGCAGGCTTCTTCGCAGCATTCGACTTCATCCAGATTTTTCAGCAGCATGTACTCACCTCATTTGATTATATGAATAATTGTTCATGTATTCATATTATCATCAAACACGCGTGCTGTCAAGGCTTTTTTCAAAAAATCCCGAAAAGAATGGAGCCCCATAAAAACAGCGGAAGCCTGGCGCTACCGCTGGGGCTTCCGCTCCCCCATTTTCTACATCAACCATACGGGAACGAAACAATGAACTTTGGAGCAGCGCGCAGGAGCGCTAAATCGGCGCGTTACGACCATCCGCGCTTTTCCACTTCAAAGCATCATAAAACGCCCGGAATGGGTTGTGCCATCCCGGGCGTTTTCCGCCGATTTACAACTGCTTTGCCCAATCGATACCGGGGTAAAGCCCGCCTGTGCAGATGGAATACCCGACCGCTTGGACGCCCGCTTCGATATCTTGCAACGCAAGATATTTTTCGACCGGCGTCTGTCCGCCGCTCAGCAAGGGCGAACGTTCCGGGTCCCCTGCAAACGCCGGGTTGTAGGAATAATAATTCTCCTGTCCGCCGCCTGACGAATACCCCAGCGCCAGCCATTCCCCATCACAAAGGACTTCCATCCAGTCGTCCTCCCCGTTCGGGTCCAGCGAAAGGATCATATCGCACCGGGATGCGGCCTGCTCCAGCAGCTTTTTAACAAGCGCTTCCGTGATCTCGTCCCCTTCGTATTGCCGGTAAGGCCGAAGATTCTGCATGATGTGCTTGATCCGGATCGCATTCGGGTCAAACGCCGGGACGGTTTCCTGTTTTGGGATCGGACGCAGATCCATCAAAATCAACCTCCATTTCGGGCAACGTCACTTTGTAATCGCATAAAAACGGAATTCCGGGCCGTCGATGCCGCCGACGTACAGCGTTTCGCCGTCCATACAACAATAGACCGAACCTCCCCATTCGGCGTCGCTGCGCCGCACTTTTGACAGGTCTATCCCCTTCTGTGCAAACAGTTCGTCGGGCGCAGGCGGCTCTTCGCCGTACTCGTATTCCTCTTCGCCGTACTCATAGATGGTAAAGCCGTCGTTGTTCATGATCGCCTCTATCGCAGCATCATACGACGCGCCCAGCAGGGCGTTTGCCACGACTTCCAGCAGAAATGCGGAAACGCTGTCCCAACGCGTATGCCAGACGGTGAATTCCTCCGCCTCGTGCTGATAGGAAACCGGCGGATCTGCCTTACCCAAGTCCTCTCTGCGAATGCCGAAATGCACGACGCCCGCGCCGTAATCGCTCCCGATCAGCAGATAGTCTGGAACCTGCTGCGGCCAGTCCGCCTTCGGGAGCTTTGAAAACTGGTAATAACGGTCGTCCTGGAACTTTTCCGGTTCCGCCTCCCAGTAAGACTGGTCGGCCTCAATCCGTTCCTCAATATCTTCATAAAAGAAGCGCGGCTCGATCTCCCCCGTCCAAATGTCTGCCGTTTCCAGCAGCGGGCATTCCCATGCGCGAAGCAGAAATTCTTCATACGCCTGTGGCAGCGGCGCGCCAATCCGCCCTTTTAACGCCTCCATCGCCGCCTGTCCGTCAGGCTCCGCATAGCCCAGAAATTGCAGTATTCCCAACGCCGATACGTCGTATTTCATCCCCAGAACTCCTTCTTCAACGGTGTTTTTTCCCTTCCGGGTTCCGGTTCTCCTCCTGCTCACAGTACGCGCAGCGGTATTTACCATTTGCCGAAAGGTGGAAAATATGGTCGATCTCCTCCTCAACGCTGGTGATGCAGCGCGGGTTCCGGCAGCGGATGATATTGACCAATCGCTTTGGACGGTCGAGCTTCTTTTTCTCGACAATCTCGCCGTTTTGGATCACATCGACCGTGACGTTCGGGTCAAGGTACCCAAGCACTTCCAGATCAAGGTCGATCACACTTTCGATCTTAATGATATCCTTCTGCCCGTATTTTCCCGAACGCGCGTTGCGAATGATCGCGACGCAGCAGTCCAGACGGTCAAGCCCCGCCAGCTGGTAGATCCGCATACCGGCTCCCGCTTTGATATGGTCGATCACAAGGCCATTCTGAATGCTGTCGATGTTCAACATACTGCTCCCTCCAATCCCAGCAAGGTTATGATCAGCGCCATACGCACGTATACGCCATTCTGCACCTGCTCAAAGTAGGCGGCGCGCGGATCGTCGTCCACGCTCAGCGCGATCTCGTTCACGCGCGGCAGCGGATGCAGCACCGCCATATCCGGCTTTGCGAGCTTCATTTTTTCTGCGGTCAGGATATAGCTGTCCTTCAATCGGACGTAGTCTTCCTCGTTGAAGAACCGCTCCCGCTGGACACGGGTCATGTACAGGATGTCCAGCTCCGGCATCGCGCCCTCCAGGCTGCGCACCTCCTGATAAGAGATGCCGCGCGGCTCAATGGTCTCCGTAATGATGTAATCCGGCACGCGGAGCTCCTCTGGGCTGATAAGCACAAAGCGCATCCCTTCGCAGCGGGCCAGCGACATGATTAAAGAATGTACCGTGCGGCCAAATTTCAAATCCCCGCAAAGCCCGATCGTCAGCCCGTCCAGCCGCCCCATGCGCCGCCGGATGGTCATAAGATCGGTCAGCGTCTGGGTCGGGTGCTGATGCCCGCCGTCGCCCGCGTTGATCAGCGGAATCCGGCTGTAGCGCGCGGCCCGCAGCGGCGCGCCCTCCTTTGGGTGGCGCATGGCGGCGATATCCGCATAGCACGAGATCACGCGGATTGTGTCCGCTACGCTCTCCCCCTTCGCCGCCGAAGACGAGTCCGCGCTGGCAAAGCCGAGCACCGAGCCGCCAAGGTTGAGCATCGCAGCCTCAAAGGAAAGGCGGGTGCGGGTGGATGGTTCATAGAAAAGCGTCGCCAGCTTTTTGTGCCGTGCGGCCTCCTGATAAGCGGCGGGGTCGTCCGCGATCCGGTCCGCAAGCGTCAGCAGACGTTCGGTCTCCTCCAATGTGAAATCAAGCGGGTCAATCAAATGGCGCATAGAATTCCTCCTGTATTATCCGTCTTCCCGTTTCGGGCATTCTGGTATCTTTGTCCAGTATACCACACCAAGCCGCATTGGACAAGGGGTATCCACCAGCAAACCACGGCAGTTTCATAAAAATCCCAGAAAAAGGCAGCCATTGAAAGAGAGCCG
>CAJUGU010000076.1 GCA_910586105.1 uncultured Eubacteriales bacterium
GTAAAAACTTCAGTACGCCTGCGGGCGGGACGGGGGCTTTCGCCCGCTGCGGCGGACGACGGGGGCTCTGCCCCTCGACCCCGCAATTTTTTTGTAAAAAAATTGAGTAAAAACTTCAGTACGCCTGCGGGCGGGACGGGGGCTTTCGCCCGCTGCGGCGGGCGACGAAGGGCTCTGCCCCTCGACCCCGTGATTTTTTTAATTCGCGATGCTTTGAGTGAACCGAAAGCGGGTGGGTCAGACCTGCCGGTAAAGCGCTTGCAACAAGGCGGGGAAGGTGTCCGCGCGTGCGATCCGGTCGAGCAGCGCCGCGTCCTGCGCGATGCTGATGATCTCGTCATATATCCGGATCAACAGGCTTTCATCCGAGCCGATCTGCTCGGGCAGCCCCAACAGGAAGATGATGCGCAGCGCATTGCCGTCCTGCCGCACCGGCTCCGGGAAAACGCCGACCGCAAGCACCAGCCGGTCCCCGGCGAATTGCAGGCAATGCGGGATTGCGACCGCATGATCGAATACCATCGTCCCTTTGCGCTCCCGCGCCCGCAGCCGGTCAAGATAACCGGGATCGAGCTGGCCCGCATCCGTGAGCGTCCGCGCCATGTGCTCTACCGCGCTTTCATAGGTTTCGCCCGCGCCGAAGGTGAAGAACCGGCTTTCGTCCAGCGATCCCACCATCACGAACCAGTTGTTATCCAGCACCGGCGCGTCGACCTGATCCCAATACCGCGCCTTTTCGAGCTTGTGCCGAAGTTCCTGCTCGCTAAAGATCTCATGCACCCGGATGACCGGCTTTTCACAGGCGCAGGGCAGGTCGACCGTCGTGAAAACGATGTCAAAGCCGTCCAATGCCTGCGGCGTGACCTTTTCGCTCGAAAAGAGGGTCAGCTCGGCGGAGCTGTCCGGCACCTTCCGAAGCTGGGCCGCGACCAGCCGCGCCGTTACCCGTCCTGTGCCGCAGATTACTGCCGCCCGGAAGGGCCGCGCCGCGCTGTCATGTTCTTCGAGGAAGACCCCGAAATAAGAAGCAAGGTAGCCGCGTTCGGACTCCGGGACTTCTACCCCGGCGGAGGCCTGTACGACCTTGGCCGCGATGCCCGCCAGCTGCCAGGCAAGCGGGTATTTTTCGCGCAGCTCGTCCAGCAGCGGGTTTTTCAGCCGCACTCGGAACCGCAGGCGGTTCATCATGAACATCAGGTGGTACAGGAATTCCTCGATGAAGGCCGGGTTTTCGATCCTGATGCCCGTTTCCAACCGGATCTGCCGGAAAACGCGTTCGGAAAGCGTGCGCATCGCAGGATCCAGCTCAATCTGCTGCATGTCGAGGACATCCGCCGGGGTGCGCATCCCAATGATCGGAAACAGCACGAACAGCTTTTCCTCCACCGGGAAGGCGGAATGCAGCAGCCCGCCGACTGCATCAATCAGCCGGGCGACAACGGCGAACTCCGGACGCGCCGTCAGGTTATACGCCTGCGTGGACAGCGGGCCGAGCGGGAACCCGGTCAGGGCGCGGTCAAGCATAATGGTAAGGCAACGCTCAAAGGCTTCCTGTACCGGCTTCTCGAAGGGGGTGTCCGCGAAGGCGCTGCGGACGGTCTCGGTGATATCCGCATCGAGCGGATAATCGCGATACAACGCGTCCCAGCAGTTTTCCAAGACGTATTGCCGGATATCGGCTTCCTTACCTTCCAGCGCAAGTCCGCTGCCGGTCTTGCCGCGGATCGCCAGACGGTAAGGTTCGAGCGCGGCGCGCAGCCGGCGTAAATCGCTGACCAGCGTTGAGCGCCCGACGTTCATTTCATATGCAAGTTCGTCGGTGAGCAGCGGTTCGCGGGAACGCATCAGCCTGCCGAAAATATGGTCGACGCGCGTCTGAGGGGAGTTCAGGAACGCGTCGGCTTCCAGGATCCGGCTGCGGACGGCGGTGAACCGGTCGGCGTCATAAACGCGAAGGGTGTACTTTCCGTGTTCGCCGGAGATCGCGGCGCAGCCTTCCAGCTGCTGGTTGAGCTGCCGCAGGTCGTTGCGGATGGTGCGCGTGCTGACGCCAAGACGTTCCGCCGGAATGGAGAGCGATGCGGCTGGGGTGTTGCAGAAAAAGTGCAGAAGCTCTGCCAATCGATTGTCACCGAAGCTGTTTTGCATCAAAGCCCTCCTTGTTTATTACGATCCGGTATCAAAGCGTGGGGGTTCGCCGCAGGAAGCGGGAACGGTACGAGGCCGCCCGACCAGCCCGCTGTCATAATGGCGGGCTGGTCAGCACCGCACTGGGGATTGGCAGAACGCCCAAGCCCCCGTCCCGCCCGCAGGCGAGGAGAGATGCGCAGCATCTCGGGGTCTGGGGTCTATGACCCCAGCGGGATTCCAAAGGGCAGAGCCCTTTGGTTAGCCTCGGGATTTGCCGCCCGAGATGTTGATCGTCGTGCCCGCGATGTAGCTTGCACGGTCTGAGATCAGGTACGCTACCAGATCGCCGACTTCGTCCAGCTTGCCGTCGCGCCCCATCGGAATTACCTTGCTGTAGTCCGTGGAAAGTTCTTCCGGTTTGCAGCCCCGCGTGTATGCGAGTGCGTCGTTGTAGGCCGGGGAGCGGAGCCCCGTCGCTTCCATGATCCCCGGCGCGCACGCCAGTACCCGGATGTTGTATTTGCCAAGTTCCTTCGCCCACGAGCGCGTGAAAGAGTCGACCGCGCCCTTTGTGGCGGAGTACGCCGACTGCCCCTGCGAACCTTCCTTGCCCGATTCCGACGACATATTTACAATGACGCCGCCTCCCTGCTTCAGCATCTGTTTCGCACACGCTTGTGCACACAGGAATACGCCCTTGACGTTTACACTGAACATTTTGTTGAACGAATCGTCGTTCAGTTCGTATTCCGGTTTTTCGCCCGCTACGTCGACCAGTAAGCGCGGCAGGTTGATCCCCGCATTGTTCACCAGCCCGTCGATCCGTCCGAATTTTTCAACGACCGCGTTCGCCATCGCTTGCACGCTGGCCGCATCCGTTACATTGCACTGCACACAGTATGCGCCGTTTAACGTGTCCCCAGTCGTTACGTTCATGTCCACCACGACCGATCGCGCGCCCGCCGCCGTCAACGTGTCCGCCACATGCTTCCCAATCCCGGATGCGCCGCCCGTCACAATCACCACACGGTCCTCTAATCCTAACCAGCTTTGCTTCATTTTGTTTCGTCCTCCTTAGCTCCGCGCCGCAGACGCTGTGCCGCCCGCCGCGCTCTTGATGCCTCTATTCTAACGGAGCCGGAGCCTCCCTTTAATACGGCGTTTTTCTGCCCCCCGGAAACCGGCTCGGATACCGTTTTTCCGCTCCCATGCAGCCGCGCCGCCGATTGCGCACTTTGCATGAACCGCCTCCCCCACAGCTTGTTCAAATCCCTGATTTATCTTTTATTTAATAAAATACTTTATCAAAGTTGTTTTCATTATACGCCGACTTTTGGGAATGTCAATCGGGAAAGTGCTCAAAAATCCGGCCGATTTTTGTGAAGGATCACAAAAACCAGCCGCCTGCACCGTTTGTTTGGGCGCGGGTGCCGTTGGAAACGGTGGAAATCGGTTGACAAAGGACACGGTTTGTGCTATAATCGGGGTAGTAAATCGGTTTACTAGGCAACGAAGGAGGGCTTTTGCTATGAAACTGTACACCTTTCGCCGCGCGGCGGACGCTCCCGACGAGCTGGGCGCTGGCTATGCCAGACAGCCCGGGTATCTTTACCCGCTCCACGCGTTTGGGATGGATTTCCACGATATGAATGAGCTGATCCGCTCCATCACCCCCGCCCAGCTGGACGTCCTGCGCACCCCGCCCGAAGGCGCGGAGCCGCTCGCGCTTGCGTCGCTCGTGCCGCGCGCCCCCATCCCGTATCCGATGCAGGATGTGCTGTGCCTTGGCATCAATTACGACGCGCACCATGACGAAGCCGGCCGGTTCGATAAAGAAGCGTTCGGCGACCGTCCCAAGGCGATCTATTTCTCGAAACGCGTCAACGAAGCGACCGGCGACGGCGCGCCGATCCCCCGGTATCCGGGGCTGGTGGACAGTCTCGACTATGAGAACGAGCTCGGCGTCGTGCTGGGACGCGACGCGTGGCAGGTACGCCCCGAAGACGCGGAACAATACATTTTTGGGTATACCATCATCAACGACGTGAGCGCGCGCAATTTGCAGACCGGCCACAAACAATGGTATTTCGGCAAGAGCCTGGACGGCTTTACGCCAATGGGCCCCTGCATCGTTACCGCCGATGAGATCGCGTACCCGCCTGCGCTGGCCGTGCGGACGACCGTCAACGGAGACCTGCGGCAGGGTGGGAATACGAAGCAGTTCATTACCGACATCGCGCATGTGCTCGCCGAGCTGACGCAGGGCATGGCGCTCAAAGCCGGTACCGTTATTGCGACCGGCACGCCCGCAGGCGTCGGCATGGGGATGCAGCCTCCCTGCTTCCTTGAAGTGGGCGACACCATCGTCTGTGAGATCGAAGGGATCGGTACGCTGACGAATACGGTCAGGTAAGCCGCGCCAAGCTCGGGCGCAGGCCGATACGGTCGGGTGAACCGCGCCGGGTTCGGGGCGCGGGCCGAAGCGTCCGGATGAACCGCCGCCAGAACGCCAAACGCATGCGGAGCCCCTGCGGGGACCGTCCCGGCGGACTTATGCAAAAAAACGCGCCCTTATGGACGCGTTTTTTTTTGCGGGCAAAGCCCTGTGGATCGCGGTGCGCGCCCGGTCAATGCAGGCGCGGGAACACGACCGTAAGAAGGATCGCGGCGACGTGAACCGAATGGATGCCGAGTGCAATTTTGGTGCAGAGATCCCGCAAGCCCCGGTTTGCGAACAGGAACAGTGCATAGAAAAAGCTGGCTGTCGCGAATACGCAATACCCGATCAAAACCGCCGCCGCCGACGGGGAGGCGGGATCCCATACGAACAATACGGTGAATGGCACGAAGGCGGTCGCCAGCGCCGTCCGGCTCAAAAGTTTATCCTTCATTGGAAAGCTCCTTCCCAAACCGTCAGCTACGGTTTGCGTTCACGCTGCGCGGGGCGCAGCGAAAGGAGATGTTTCTTCCGCCGCGTTCGGATCTCCCCCGGCGTTCCGGAGGCTGCGACGATCCCCGCGGCCAGCGCCAGCATCGCGCCCAGCGAAGCCAGCCCGAGCGGGGCGCTGGCGGCGTTTTCGGCGCTGATATAAGCTCCCGTGTCGAAGCCGATCGCGGCGAAGGGCGCTAAGAACGGGTAAATGCTCCGCAGCACGCCGCTTTTGAAAAACATCCCGCTGTAGCCGAGCACGAACGCCGCCGCCGAGCCGCCCATATAAAGCCCCGGAAGCCTGCCGCAAAGCGCGACGAGCGGCAGCACGGCGATGTAAACGCCGGCCGAGATCCCGCCCATTTGCAGCAATCCCTTTGCAAAGGCGGGGGCGTCCATGCCGCGCAGCCCGGCCAGCGCGCCGACGGCGATCGCGACCACAAAGCTGTACAGGCCAATGAGCAGGGCCAGCAGGCCGGTGGCGGCTAATTTACCGGCCAGCAATTTCCGGTAGGATACCGGGACGGTCAGGATATTTTTCAGGGTGTCGTCCGTATATTCCCGCCGGATCAGGTAACCGCCGATCAGGGTGAAAACAATCGGCATAAAAATGGCGGCATTGTTCCAGATCGTGTTGCTGACCAGCGCGGGGAGATCGAAATGGGGGTTGCGCGCCTCCTCGATCGCGACGCTTTGCGTAACGAGCCCAAGGATCGGGGAAAGGGTCATGCCCACGATCCCGATCAGCAGAATATGATACCGCTTCAGCTTTTGAAATTCCGTCCATATGATTGTTAACATGGCGCGCCCTCCTAAACTTCCTGCGTTTGGTAAACCGCGGCCGCAATCCCGATACAGACGGCGGCTTCCGCCAGCAGGATCAGGAAGACGGCGGGCGTCGATACAAAATAGGGGCGGAACCGGTTGTAAAAATCGGTCATGATCTGCCCTTCCGGCTCCTTGAACTGATACAGCCAGCGGAAAATGACCGGGACCGGGAGGAAGGTATTGAGGTTGAGCCCCAACGGCTTCAGCATGACCGCATCGCTCAGATGCAGGGCGAAATTGAGCAGGGTGTAAAAAAACGCGATCATGACCGACAGGATATAGGAGCGGTTGCACCACACCACAAGGACGACGCAGGGCAGCGCCGCCGCCCAGAGCAGCACGCCCGTGCCGAGGGTCAGGAGCAGCTGGAAGGCCGGACGCTCCAGCGGGATCCCCTGCGCGAGCGCGAGCGGGACGCAGACGGCGGCCCCGCAAAGCGCATAGGCGACCGCGAACAGGAGCAGCACAAGGGCTTTTGCAAGCGCCAACCGGCTTTTGGGTACCGGGATGCAGGCGAGGTTTTTCAGGGTGTCGCAGTCATGCTCAAGAAAAAACAGGTGGGCGGCAAGCATGACCAGGATCGGGAGCAGGAGCAGGAAGCCGCTGTCCTCGCGGACGCTGCCCATCAAAACCGCAAGCGTTTCGTCCGGCAGGAGCCGGGCGTAGAAAAGGGGGAACAACACCGACGACAGAAGCGCCAGTCCGGGGGCGCGCTTCCGTTTCAGCTTGCGAAACTCGCAGAGTACAAGCTCAGGCAATGCCTTCACCCCCTGTCACGCGTTTGAAATAATCCTCAAGGCTTTCCTCGCAGACGCAGGCTTCCGAGACCTCCAGCCCGTTTTCCACGAAGGCGGTCACCGCCCTGCCGACCGGGAGCTCCAGCGCGTGCAGCTGGAGCCGGTGCTCATCCTGGACGGTGAACCGCGTTTCGTGGAACGCGCTTTCCAGAATCCGCGCCGCCTGCGCGGCGCTGGATACGGTGAACCGGATATGCCGGTTGCTTTTTGCTTCCAGCGCGGCAAGGCTTTCTTCCTCCAGCAGCGCGCCGTGGTCGATGATGCCGATATCGTCGGCGAGCAGGGCGATCTCGGAAAGGATATGGCTGGAAATGAGGATGGTTTTGCCCCTTTCGGCGCAAAGCGCCCGGATGAACGACCGCACTTCCGCAATCCCGATGGGATCGAGGCCGTTCACCGGTTCGTCAAGGATCAGAAGCTCGGGGTCGTGCAGGATTGCAAGGGCAATCGCCAGCCGCTGCTTCATCCCCAGCGAATATTGCGAAAACAGCTTTTTGTCCCGGTAGGGCAGCCCCACCCGCGCCAGCGCCGACTGGATCGCGCCGCGTTCGGGCACGCCCCGCAGCGCGGCAAAAATCCGCAGGTTTTCGGTCGCGGTCAGGTTGGGGTAAAAGCCGGGGGATTCGATCAGACAGCCGATGCGGGGCAGCAGCCTGCGCTCGTTCCCCCGCAGGGGAAGCCCCCAGATCGTGATATCCCCCGCCGTGGGGCGCGTCAGGCCGAGCAACATTTTCATCGTCGTCGTTTTCCCCGCCCCGTTCCGGCCAAGCAGGCCGTAAATCCGCCCGGGCCGGACGTGGATGCTCAGGTCGGCCACGCTTTTCTGCGCGCCGTACTGTTTGGTCAGGTTTCTTGTTTCGATTACGTATTCACTCATGGTGAAACCTCCTTTCCCGGTTATCGTACCACGCCAACCTTGCCGGAACCTTGCCGCCGCCTTGCTTTTTTCATGCTTTGACGGAAACGCACAGTCAGGTTTGGAGGCACCCCCAACAAGCATTTTGTGGAGCAAGCGGGGCGAGTGTGGCTGCACTCGCCCTGCTTGCCGCTTAGCGCCGCCCCAGAAGCTGCGCTCAAAATGGGGACGGCGCTTTCCCGGCGCCCCTTTCGGCAGTCGCCATAAGAATGGTATTTTAGCGGTGTTTTACTTCGTGTTATGCTGTTCAGGGGAAATAATCACTCCGATTGTCCGCAATTTTCGATCAGGGGCAGATCGGTTATTTTGAAGCGGGGTCAAAATTTTCGAGATGGCAGCAACGGCATTTTCCAGTTCTTCATCGGTGAGATAAACATGGGACAGCGAAAAGCCGGATTTGTCATTTTGAATATCAATACCCGGAGCATCACAATAAGTCTGGAATTGTTTCGCAAAGGTCAAAATATACTGCAAAAACATCTGCATATACATTTTTCCGGAGTTCTCACCGATCATCGTATTGGCGTCATTCAGATCAAAAGTCGCGGCATACGTCTTTTCAACGGTTCCTCGGATCTGTGTTTCACTGACCACATTGAGGATCCCGTCCTCCGTCATGCGCTTTAAGTTCCGATACAATGTGGTTTGGGGAATATCCGCACACTTTTCCGCGAGCCGTTTTGCAGTCGTTTCCCCGCTTTTTAGAATTTCGATCAGCAACTGGCATTTGATTGGATTTGAAACACATTCCATAATTTTGAGATTCAGGTTATCCATGAAGAACACACTCCCTTCCTCCGAATATTACCATGATGAAAATAAAAAGTCAATCCTCCGCGCAAAGCCCTTGATTTTATATTTCCGTTATGGTAATATAGTCGATAAGGAAATATAGAGGAGGTTCTTTTGGGATACGCGAGTATTCACGATCAAATCATTTATGGGAGGTATTTGCAAATGGTCATTTTATGGGAAATGCTGCCGTTGTTCATTCCAGTTTTCGTGCGGGACGCCGCCCACGCTGTGGCTGCGGCGCTTCATGCTACTTGCTTTGTTGTCGGGAGGGGTGAGGAACTATGAATGTGCTGACAATACAAGGCCTGTCAAAAACCTTCGGCGGGCAAAAGATCCTTGATAATTTGGATATGGCCGTACCGGAGGGAAGTGTTTTCGGCTTCATTGGCCAAAATGGGGCCGGAAAAACAACAACCATGAAAATGGTACTCGGTTTGCTGCGGCCCGATCAGGGCGAGATTTCGGTCTGCAACGAGCCGGTTCACTTTGGGCAGACGAAAACAAATCCGTATATCGGTTATTTGCCGGATGTCCCGGAGTTTTACGATTACATGGCCCCGGCCAGATACCTTGCATTGTGCGGGGAGATCGTCGGATTGTCAAAGGCGGAAACACAGCGGAGGAGTGAGGAACTTCTTTTTCTGGTGGGGCTGAGTAACACGAAAAAGACGATCGGCGGCTTTTCGCGGGGGATGAAACAGCGGCTTGGGATCGCGCAGGCCTTGTTCACCCGGCCTAAGCTGCTGATTTGTGACGAGCCAACCAGCGCCCTTGACCCGGTGGGCAGAAAAGAAATCCTGGATATCCTTCGCAAAATCAGCGGCACAACGACAGTCTTGTTTTCCACGCATATTTTGTCTGATGTAGAGCGTATCTGCGACCATGCGGCCCTGCTTAATCAGGGGAAAATTGTTGTCGGGGGAACGCTTTCGGAAATCAAAGCCCTTCATGGCCACGAAAGCCTGCTTCTGGAATTTTCGACGGATGATGCCTTGCATACCTTCAAAAGCCAGGTGGCAATACAGCCCTTGCTGGACACGGCGGAGGAAAAGGGGAACGAAATCGTATTGCACAGTCCGGAAATGGAAAAGGTTCAGCATACGGTATTCCGCGTTTTAGCGGAGGCGGCGCTTTGCCCCGTCAAAATTGAGGTTCTGGAGCCGTCGCTTGAGAGCCTGTTTTTGGAGGTGATAAGATGAACGGCTATGCCGCTTTTTTGAAGAAGGAACTGGCGGAGAACCTGAAAAACTACCGTTTTCTGATCCTGTTCGCCGTCTTTCTGATTTTTGGGCTGACCAGCCCATTCCTTGCCCGGTTGATGCCGGAGATACTCGCCGCGGTGGACGCAGATATGCAGATGGGGTCGGCCCCGGCTGCGCTGGATGCGTGGGAGCAATTTTATAAGAATATCTCCGGCGTTGGGTTCAGTGCATTGATTATCCTGTTTGGCAGTTGTATGTCTGGCGAATATTCCAGGGGTACTTTGGCGCTGCTGGTAACAAAGGGCCTGTCGCGCCGGGCGGTCATCTTTGCAAAATATACTGTGGCGGCTATCCTGATGACCGCCTGCTACTGGGCCGGCTTTCTTGCGGCCTACTGCTATACAGCCTATTTATGGCCGGATACAACGCTTTCCCATGTCTTTACCGCCGCATTTTATCTGTGGCTGATCGGTTTCCTGTATTTAAGCATTCTGCTCCTTGGCTGCGTTATTTTCAAGCAGACTTTCACCAGCATCCTTTTTACCGGCGGTATCGTGGCGATCATATCCCTGCTGGGGATCGTTGAACCATTGACAAAATTCAACCCACTCCTTTTGACCTCAAAGAATGCAGAACTGATTTCCGGCGCAGCTTCTGTAGCGGAATTTTTCATGCCGGCCGTCATTGCGATTGCGATTACAATGATTAGCCTTTGGCTTGCAACGATACTTTTTGATGGGAAACAGCTTTGATCATTCTGCCTCAGGTTTATAAATTTTGTATCCGCAGCGGCTTGCCGGAACGGATGCAGAGGGCTGCCCCGGGATGATTCATCATTCCGGGGCAGCCCTTTTGTTCTCAGAACCTTCTTTCGGGAGCGACAGGGTAAAGGCCGCGCCCTGCCCGGGGACGCTTTCCGCGGCGACCGTCCCGCCGTGCGCCGCCGCCAGTTCGCGGACAATCGCCAGCCCAAGGCCGTTCCCCGCCGCCGACCGCGCGGGGTCGCACTGGTACAGCCGTTCAAAAATATGCGGCAGGTGTTCGGCGGGGATGCCCCGGCCGTTGTCGGCGACCGTGACTTCAAGGCGCGGGCCGCGCTCCGCGACCCGGACGGCGATCGCGTCCCCGCCGCTGTGCAGCAGGGCGTTTTGCAGCAGGTTGTCCAGAATCCGGCGGTACGCGTCCGCGTCGGCGCGCACCCGGCATTCGCCCTCCGGGATGTCAAAGGCATACGCAAAGCCGCGCCCTTCCAGCGCCGCGACCCAGTCGGCAAGAATGCTCCGGGTCAGCTCGCTGCAATCCACCGGCGCAAAATGGAACGCCTGCTCCCCGGAATCCAGCTTCACCCATTCAAACAGGTGTTCCACGAACCGGTTCAGGCGCTGGGATTTTTCATAAGCGACGTGCAGATACGCGTCCCGTTCTTCCCCGGACACGACGCCGTATTCGATCGCTTCCAGATAACCGGAAAGCGACGCAAGAGGGGTCTTCACGTCGTGGGAAATGCCGGTCAGGAAGCGTTTGTACGCCTGCGCCGCCCGCTGATGGCGCACCAGCTGCGTCTGATGCCGCACGGCAAGCCCGTTGAGGCCGTAGCAGATGCGGCTTGCCATGTCGCTGGGCTTCGCCAGCACGCGGCGGTTGAGGTTCCCGGCGGCGATCTCTTCGAGCGCGGCTTCAACCTCGGAAAGCTGCTCCCGCACGCGGCGGAGCCTGGCGGCGAGCAGCAGGGCCGTCAGGAGCGCGAGAGCGAAAGCCGTCCCGAAGAATGCCCCGGCGGTCATGGGCGCGCCTCCCGGTGGAAGCGGTAGCCGACGCCCCGCACCGTCTGGATATAAAACGGATGTTCGGGATCGGGTTCGATCTTCCGGCGCAGTTTGCTGATAAACGACATGATGTTGCTGTCGTCGAAGGCGTATTCGTCCGCCCAGACGTGGGTATAGATCTGCCTTTTCGTGAACACCTTGCCGGGGTTTTCCGCGAGGAAGGCAAGCAGGTCGAATTCCCGGCCGGTCAGCTCGACCGGTTCGCCGTGGAGGGCGACCACGCGGCTGTCCCTGTCGATCGTCAGCCCCTGAAAGGCCAGCAGGCCGGTCCCGGAGCCGGGACCCGGGTTCAGCAGGGTATACCGCCGGATCAGCGAATCGATCCGCGCCAGCAGTTCCCGGAGGCTGAAGGGCTTGGTCAGGTAATCGTCCGCGCCCAGCCGCAGGCCGGATACCTTGTCTTCTTCGCCGCTTTTGGCCGTCAGCAGGAGCACCGGCAGGTTGCTTTCCTGCCGGATCTGGCGGAGCACTTGAAGGCCGTCGAGATCGGGCAGCATGATGTCCAGCACCGCCAACGCAAAACGGCCCTCATGCAGCCGCCGCAGTCCTTCGGCCCCGCTGTGGGCGATGGCTGCGGCCAGCCCTTCCTGCTCGACGCATTTTTTCATCAGCGCGCACAGCTCGCGGTCGTCGTCCACGATCAATACTTCATTCATGGTTTCGTTCTCCCTTCTTCGCCGCCGCCGGGATCGGGCCTGCGCGCCGCCTGCGCGCTTCCGGGCTCCGACCCGTTCCAACTGGCACCCAGTATAGCACAGGACGCCGCAAGATGCAAGGCGCGGGGACGCGCCCGCCGCTCCCGCGGCCGGCCTGCGGGAAGAAAGACCCGCGCCGCTGGACGGGAAGGCCGGCGGCGCGGGTGGGCTTGAGCGGAAAGGTCCGCGTTCCGGGAGGGAGGGGCGGCGCGCGCCCGGATGGGTTCACGCGCCGATCCACCGGTTCTGGAACGCTTCCGCCTCCGGAATTTCAATCGTCATACGAATCCCGTCGTGCGGCGTTGCCGCAAGGATTGCCTGCGCCTGTTCGGCAAGCAGCTGCTTCATATCGTTTTGCAGCAGGAAATCCTCGGTTTGCGCCGCGACATAGTCCCGCAGGCCGCTGTCCAGCGCCCGGAGAAGGTTGTCGCGCGCGCCGACCGTGACATCGCTGTCGATCTCATACTCCACGCTGGCCATCGCGTGGAACTGGAACTGGTACAGGGGCAGCTGGCTGAGTTCCTCCGCCGTGAGCAGCTCCGCCGTCTCCGCCGGATCGATCGGATCGCGATGGTCCAGGAAGCTGATCGCGAAGAAGTTTATTTCATGGAAGGCTTCCGCGTAAATTTCGCCGCAGGACGCGTTCAGCGTGATCCGGAAAAAGTCGGCGTTGGGATCGTTTGCGGGCAGGTTTTCGGACACAAAGGCATATCGTTCGAGCAGGTCGCCGTCCTGCGCAAGGGTACGGTTAAAGTCCGCCGCCGTCCGCGCCTCAAACCCTTCCGTGCGGAACGCAAGCAGCTGCTCATAAGCCTGCCGGTACGGCAGCTTCTGCGCGGTTTCGCCATCGCTCCGTAACGTCAGCCGGTCGACCTGCTGCGCCAGCAGCGGCCTGCCGTTGTCGGAAACGCCCCGTACCAGATAAAGCTGGCCGTCCGTTTGCAGCAGCACCTGATAAAATTCCTGCTCACGGGTCAGCTGCCATGCACCGGCGTTCTTTTGCCGGTAATCGCCGCCGGGGAAAAAGGCGGCGGGGCCGCCCGCTCCGAACAGAGCGTCGAAGTTTTCCGCGTTCAAGTCGATCGGGTACAGGCTGCCGCGCCGGACGGCGTATCGGTTGTTGTCCGGCTGCTCGTACAGCGCCAGCGTCTGATGGTTGCCCTCCCCGAACCGGCTGAGCGCGTAGTGGGAAAGCGCCGCGGGCTCGCCGCCGTCGTGGAAGACGGTTTTTGCGGCGGTATATTCGCCCGCCGGGAAGGCTGCGGCCTGCGCCCGCTCCGGGCCGCGCGCGAGCAGGAACAGCCAGCGGATGCTGGACGGCGCGCCGTCGGTCTGATAACCGCTTGCCAGCAGCAGCGTGCGTTCGCTGCCTTTGCCGTTCAGCAGGAGCAGGTAGTGGAATTCCTTGCCGCCGTCCGGGCGCAGGAGCCATGCGCGTTCGGTCTGTTCGCGGGTCTCACGGATCAGGTCGGCGTTTTCCGCCGGGATGCTGTGAAACAGCGCGTCGAAGTTGTCGGGGGTGAGGGCGATTTCGGTCCGCTCGCCGAGATCGGGCGCGCCGATGTGGCCGGATGCAGTCACGCGCCCGTCGTCCTGCAAGGTAAAGGACGGCATCGCGCCGGCGGTGTAGGTGAACGAATATACGGGCGCGTCGTACAGGATCTGCACGGCGGCGTATTCGCCCGGGAGCAGCGCCGCCGGGCGCTCCTCGTGTTCGAGCCGCAGGACATAGCGGATACGCGGGCCGGTTTCGTCCCCGCTGCCCGGAAGGCTCCGGACGCCGCTGAGCAGGTACAGCGAACCGTCCCGCTGCAGCATCAGGAGAGCGATCCCCGTCTCCGTCCGCCATGCGCAGCGGTTTTCCCGCTTCAGGCGCTGGCGTTCGGCGTCGGTGAGGGTGGTACCGGCAACGAGCGCATCGAAATCGGTCAGCGCCGTTTCCTCCAGCCTGCCTAGGAAGCTGGTCCGTTCGCGTCCGTCCGGCTGGTCCGGCTCCATATACAGGCCGTCGCTGGCAAGGATGATATGGCCGAGCGCTTCCGGGGAGGGGTCGGCGGAGGTCGGTTCCGCTTCCCGCGCGACCACGTCCGCCAGACGGTAGGAGCCGGTCAGCTCGGAAAGCGACGCCGTGCGCACCGGGTCGGTCAGCAGCCCGCACGCCAGCAGGATCACGACGGCTGCGCCCGCCAGCGAGACCAGCAGCTTCGGGCTGCGGTAACGCAGGACGTTCCGGATGCGCGCCTTCGTGCTCCCTTCGCCGAAGGCGATGCCCGGCTGACGTTTCGCCGCCAGCCGCAGCAGCGACGCCGCGTAAGGCTGGCGGATGTCCGCGCCCAGCCGCGCAAGCACCGCTTCGTCGCAGGAAAGCTCCATGTCGCGTTCGGCGCAGCGCACCGCCAGCCATACGAGCGGGTTGAACCAGTGGACGCACAGCGCCGCGAAACCGAGCAGCTTCCAGAGCGGGTCGAAGCGGCGCAGGTGGGTCTGCTCGTGCAGCAGGATGTACGGCTGTTCCTCGGGCGGGAGGGAGGACGGCAGGTAAATGCGCGGGCGGACGACGCCGAACACAAAGGCGGTGTCGATGTGGTCGGCCAGCCAGATGTTATCGCGCAGCCGCGCCGCGCCGACCAGCCGCCTGCGCAGCCGGAAGCAGGGGAGCAGGCCGCCCGCCAGCAGCAGCGCCGCGCCGGGGAGCCAGACGGTGCGGAGAATGTCCAGAAGCGTTTGCCGCAGGCTGGCGCGCGGAGCGGCGGATCCCGCCGGGGCAGGATCCGCAGGAGCGGGCGCAGCGTCCGGGGCGGCGGGGGTGTCGGCCGTGCCGGAGCCGTCCGGGGGCGCGTGCGCGTCCAAAGCGTCCGGCTGCGCGTCAAAGGCCACGGGGACGGTCGGGGCGGCTGGCGCTGCCGGGGCGGTCGCGGAAACCGGGGCGCGCGCAGGCAGCAGGCTCGCGGAGCTTTCCAGCGAGAGCGGGCACAGCAGCCGCAGCAGCACCAGCCCCCAGAGCAGGTACCGGAACCGCGCCGGGGCTTTATACAGCAGCAGCCGCGCCAGCAGCACGAACGCGACCGCCCAGCTTCCCGCAAGGCTCATTGCAAGCACTTGATCGAAAAGGGCGCGCATGGTCAACCCTCCCCGCTTTCGTCAATGAGCCGCCGCAGGGCGGCGATCTCGTCGCCGCTGAGCTTTTCCTGCGCGGTGAACGCCGCAAGGAACCGTGGCAGCGAGCCGCCGAAGCTGTCCTGTACATAGCGGCGGCTCTGGCGGGCGAGGAATTCCTCGCGGGTGATGCAGGCGGTGACGGTACCGTTTTCGTTCCGGAACAGCCCCCGGTCGGACAGGCGGCGCAGGATGGTGTAGGTGGTCGACTTTTTCCAGGAAAGCGCGGCCTCCGCCAGCGCGACCAGATCGCGGGAGGCGACCGGTTCGTGTTCCCAGATCAGGTCGGCGAATTGGCGCTCAACCGCGCCCAGGGCATAATCTTTCATGGTGGGATACCTCCGTTGGATGAAATGCAGTTTACAGGCTGTAGACTATCTGTAGTTTACACCCTGTAGACCGATTTGTCAACCCCGGTTTTGCCATCCGCCGAAAAATTTCCGCGCGCAGCGGCGGGCGCGGAAAGCGGCAAAAAGGGGTGACAACCGGCGGCTGCCGTGCTATAATAAAGCGGTCAGGTAAAGAACCCTGCGTGGAAATTGAGCAGAAAGAGGTGGCGAAGCATGGTAGGCCCTGTGAACGGATATCACGGCCTGGAACGGTTGAGCATTGACCGGCTGGAAAAGGTATTGGACGCGGCGGTCAACACCGAGCCGGAAAAGGGCGATTTCGTTGACGCCGTTTTGAAGGTGATGGCGGAAAAAGAAAAGAAGGAGCCGACGGGACGGATCAGCGACGTGGAGAAGGCGTGGAAGGAATTCAAGGCCCGTTGACGGGGCGGGAAGCCGCCCGCTGAAACAGGAAAAAGGCAGGCCCGGAAAATTTTTTGAAAAAATTTTCCGGGCCTTGTCCAAATTTGTCGTCCGGCGGACATATATAGATAGAGGGCGCAGACGCGCTTACGGCAGCCGGGGGGATGCGTCCGGGAGCCGGGAGAGGGGGAAGCGGCAATGCTGCCAGAACAGGACGACTTTCTGGAAAAGCTGTTCCGCGAGCATTTTAACGAACTGGAGCTGTACGCGTATGCGCTGCTGAAAGACCAGCCCGACGCGCGGGAGGCGGTGCAGGACGCGTTCCACATCGCCTGCACGAAGATCGAGGCCGTCATGGAAAGCCCCAACCCCATGGGCTGGATGCGGCTGACCGTGAAAAATTTAGCCCGCAACCGCAGGCGGCAGCGCAGCCGGGAAATGCTGCTGCTCCTGCCGCTGGAGGAGGCGGGCGAAACCCCCGTACAGGGGGAGGAGGGGTGGTTCGAGTTTTTGGAACAGTGCCGCGCGGTGCTGACCCCGGAAGAAATGGAGCTGCTGATGAGCGTGGTCGTGGAAGGCGCGCCGTATTCCGAAAAAGCGTCCGACCTGGGCATTTCGGTGTGGGCGTGCTATAAACGGGTGAAGCGGTCGCTGGAAAAGCTGCGGCATGGATTGGAGCGGTAAGCCCGTCCTGTTTTTCGCGGGGCGGCGTTCCGGCCGGATGGGACGGCGTCCGCATTCCGATTCAGGCCAGCGCTTCCGAGGCTTCCTTTGCCCATGCGGGGTTTTGCAGGATCGCGCGCCCGACCCCGATCAGGTCGGCTTTCTGCTCCGCGAGCAGGCGTTCGGCCGCCTGCGGCTGGTTCACGCCGCCCGCCAGCGCGACCGGTACCGAAACCGCCGCCTTGATCGGGGCGCTCAGCTCGGCAAAATACCCCTGCGCCGTTGAGGCCGGATGGGTGTAGACGCAGAAGCCGCCCGAAACGTCGATCAGGTCGACCCCCGCCGCTTCGAACGCCTTTGCGGCGGCGACGCTGTCTTCGATCGCTGCGCCGCCTTCGCGGTAGTCGCACGCGCCCAGCCGGATTGCAACCTGGAATGTTTCGCCGACCGCATCCCGGACGGCGCGGATGATCTTTAGATGCAGCCGGATGCGTCCGTCAAGGGTGGAGCCGGTATAGGCGTCGGCGCGCCGGTTGGTCAGGGGCGAATAAAACTGGCTGAGCAGGTAGCCGTGCGCGGCGTGGATTTCGACCGCGTCATACCCCGCCTGTTTGACCCGCGCGGCGGCGTTGGCGAAATCGCCGACGATGCGGGCGATCTCGTCCGTGGCCAGTTCCCGCGGGAGCGGCCCGGAACCGTTCGCCTGCGGCATCGGGACGGCGCTGGCGCTGACAATCTCCGCCCCGGCGGCGGCCGGGTGGGCAACGCCTCCGGCGTGGATGATCTGCGCCATGACCTTGCAGCCGCTGCGGTGGATGGCGTCGGCCAGTCTGGCCAGCCCTGCGACCGTGCGGTCGTCCGCCGTGGAAAGCTGGCCCTCGCGCGCCTTGCCCTCCGGGCTGACATAGCTGTGTTCGGTGACGACCAGCCCGATGTATCCGCCTGCGGAAAGCTTGCCATAGTGCGCGCAGGACGCGTCGGTCACTTCGCCGGAGCCGTCCGCCAGATAGGTCGCGACCGGCGGCATGACCAGCCGGTTCGGCAACTACAAACTGCCAAACGGGATTGGGGTGTGGAAGATACTCATATTAAAACCTCCGTTGTGAAACATAGGATTTGCTATCATTGTAGCACGCGGGCGGCGGCGGGGCAAGCGCGCAGGAGCGGGATGGGGCGCAAAAATTTTCATCGGACTGGTTCAGCCGCTGCTTTCCCGCCCGCAGGCGGACAGGCGATGCGCAGCATCGCGGGTGTCCAGAGGGGCGGACGCGCCCCTCTGGCG
>CAJUGU010000077.1 GCA_910586105.1 uncultured Eubacteriales bacterium
GACACCCGCGATGCTGCGCATCGCCTGCGCCGCCTGCGGGCGGGGAAAGGGGCAAACCGATAGCTTATCATGAAAAAACCGTCTCCGTCGGAAGCAGACTGACGGAGACGGTTTTTTTAGGGGGAGACTGGGGGGAAGGCGGTCAGAACAGACTTACCCGGCTGCGTCGGGGTTCAATACCGGTTGGGGTCGCTCTCGAACGGCACGTCCCATGCGCGCAGGGTTTTTACGAGGGACGGCAGGGAATCCTTTTGTTTTCCAAGGAATTCGAGACGGCAGGTCTTCCCGTCGTTGCAGGTCAGCAGTAAATCGCTGACGATGCGGTCCCGACCGGTGTGATGTTGCACTTTTGCAACGATGATCAAATCGGAGGGGAAAAGCTGTAGCGTGCGGCGGCTGCGGCAGACCAGGCAGTTGGAGAGCAGGTGCGCTTCCCCCATATAAAGACGATAACAGGGATGGGGCGCGGCGTACTCGCGCAGGATGCGTTCCTGCTGCGGGAGCGGAAGCGCTTCAAACCGGTTGCGGAAGACGACCGTTGAGCGCCAGGCGCGCAGCACCAGCAGGAGCGCCAGCAGCGGGATGTAGAGCGCGCATTCGATGGGAAGTTTCGCCCAGTAGATGACGTAAGCCAGAAGGGCGGCGATCAGCAGGAGATACAGCGTCAGGGAGCGCAGCTCTGCGAGGATGAAATCATGAACGATGCGGTTCATGGGCAGGACCTCCGGTTTTTTTGGATTCGGAGCGCGCAGCAGCCCTGGATAAGGCTTATCCCGCGCCAAGGCGCGGGATAGAAATGGCGCGGCGCGCCTTCCGCTGGTTTCCGGATAGGTCTATTATACAACAACAGCTAGCCTGTTTCAAGGGCCGGCTGCTGTTCCGGGAGCCCCGCCGTCAGGCGGAATAATAGATCTCAGTCACGAGCTCGTCGAGCACGGCGACCTTGGCGACCTGAAAATCCTCGCCGGTCGAAACCGGTTCTTCGAGGGTCGAATAAGGGCTGACGTTGACGCAAACGACATTTTTGGCAAGCGCCATCGCTTCACCGTCGACGGTCAGCAGCCCGTTTTCATATGTGACCTGCTGGTCAAACTCCTCGGCCCCGCCCAATTCGATGAAGTAACCGTTTTCGGTTTCATAAAAGGTCAGGCACCGCACGAGGCCGGTATAATTCTGGCTGGGCTGATAGCCTTCGATCCGGACGTCGGTGTAGATCGTATCGCCGATGCACAGGTTGATCAGGTCGGACTCATGCACATAGACGCCGTCGCCGGTAAGATGGAGGGCGCGATAGAGCATAGCCGCCATTTCGGCGCGGGTGATCTCGGTTTGCGGTTCGAGCAGCCCGTCCCCGCTGCCGGAAAGGATCCCAGCCGCCGAAAGCGCTGCGACGGCTTCCGCAGCATAGGGGGAGACCTTGTCCGCGTCGGCGAACTGGTCGAGGGTCCCGGCGGGCAAAAGCAGGCCGGTCAGGTCGATCGTGCGTTTCAGGAAGACGACCGCATCTTCCCGGGTGACGAGATCGCCGGGGAAGAATTTGCCGGAGGTCCCGGCGGCAATGCCAAGGGTCTCCGCCGCGCCGACGGCCTCGGCATAGTAGGCGTCGGACGGAACGTCGGAGAAGGTCGCTTCCGCCGTGTAATCGCTCATATCATAGGCGCGGTAGAGCATCATCATGAAGTCGGCCCGGGAGATCGCCTTTTCCGGGGCAAACAGGTGGTCGCCTACGCCGGAGACCACGCCGCCGCCGGCAAGGAAATCAATGGCGCGATAGGCCCAGGCATAGTCGGCGCCCGCATCGACGAAGAAGATCGAGTGATCGGGTATATATGCGTAATAACTTGTCTGCTGCGTGCTGGACTTTGCCGGGGCCGGCGGGATGTCATGCTGTGACGCCGCAGGCGCCGCCATTTGACCCAGTGATAAGATCATCATAGCGGCAGCTGTTGAACGTGCTGCTTTTTTGAAGTTTCTCATAACTGTCTCCTTTGAAAAAGTTCCTGACCATTATAACATATTTCACAAAAAAAGCAAGTGTTTTTGTGCGGGATGCACAAAATACACGAAAATGGTAGGATTCGCCGGAAAACGACGGCAGGAATCGCCAGCGAGAGGGGAAATTTGGAGTTTTTGGGAAAGGCTCCGGGCTGCGGCGTCCCTGCGCCCCGGCAGACGGCAGGGGGGAGTCTTACCGGGAGAGCGTGGAGGATGGATCGCCGAGGGGGCACAGCGGTTTCGACTTGCTGAAAGGCGGCGAAGCCTGTCGGAGCGATAGCAAACCGCCGCACAGGCTGCTGTGCGGCGGTGAAGGATTTGCGGAGAAGGCGCGGCGCGTCTTCATGCGTTACAGCTGATGAAAGACCGGCTGCATTTTTTCATAAGTGCAGAAGTGTTGAAACCCAAGGCTTTTCAGCTGGCATTCGGCTTCTTGGATGTATGTGCCGAGGTGCGCGGGCGCGTGGCTGTCGCTGCCGATGGTCACGATCGTACCGCCGAGGTCGTGGTACAACTGAAGAAGTTCCGTCGAGGGCATGGAGTCGGACAATCCATAGCGATGCGAGGAGGTGTTGACCTCGATCCCTTTGCCGTCTGCAATGACGATCTTCAAGATTTCCGCGATAAAGGGTTTCACCTTTTCAAAGGGATAGATCCCCGCTTCATCATAGCGTTTGATCAGATCCATGTGCCCAAGTACGCTGTAATTTTTGTAGGCCCGCACGACCTTGAGCATTTCCTCATAATAACGTTCGTTATATTCCTGCTGCGCGCGTCCCTGCTGGAAATCCTGTGTCCAAAATTCCTTGTCTTCCACCTGATGGATTGACAAGATAATGAAATCGAATGGATACCGTTTGAAAAGCGTCTCGAACTGCGGGATCGTATGGGATTGCACCCCGAATTCCATGCCCAGCTTGATCGACAGGCGATCTCCGTACAGTTGTTGCACGCGTTTGAATTCGGTCATGAAACGGGGATAATCAACATTTGCAATCGGCTCCCCGTGGCGGTAAAGAATCGGTTCATCGCTGTCCCAATCGGCTTTTACGCCGTAATCTACATGATCGGTGATGCAGATTTCATCCAGAGCTAAGGCGATCGCGTCTTTGACGACCTGTTCCATCGGATAGGTTGAATCGTCGCTGAATTCCGTATGTACGTGATAATCTGTCCGCATACAAAGACCCTCCTTGTGATTTCAGAAGCTGTGCGCTGGAACGGCAGGGCGGCAGGAACGGTAATTGGGTTGCATAAGCGAAATATTTGCCGCATGAAACAGCACCGTCCGCCTTCGTTCTGGCGGGCGGGGCAGCACGCAAGGACAATTTAGGACGCGCCCAATCCCCGCCGCAGCGGAAATGAAGTTTTTACTCGATTTTTTTACAAAAAAATCGCGGGTGCAGGGCAGAGCCCTGCCGCTGTCCGCGTAGGACGCCGCCCCGGCGAGGGGCGGGTGCAGGGCAGAGCCCGCCGCCGTCCGCGCAGGACGCCGCCCCGGCGAGGGGCGCGCTGCACTTACAGAACCTTCGACAGGAATTCGCGTAAGCGGGGGTGCTGGGGGTTCGAGAAGAATTCGCCCGGGTCGTTTTGCTCCGCAATTACGCCTTCGTCCATGAACAGGACACGCGTCGCAACCGATCGCGCAAACCCCATCTCATGCGTAACGACAACCATTGTCATACCGTCTTCCGCAAGCTCCTTCATGATTTGCAGCACCTCACCCACCATTTCCGGGTCCAGCGCCGAGGTCGGTTCGTCAAACAGCATGACCTCCGGATTCATTGCCAGCGCCCGCGCGATCGCGATGCGTTGCTGCTGCCCGCCCGATAGCTGCGCCGGGTAAGCATCCGCCTTGTCCGGTAAGCCGACGCGTTCGATCAGCTCCAACGCCCGCTTGTCGGCCTCCGATTCGTTCATGCGCCCCAGCTTGATTGGCGCCAGTTTGATGTTTTCCCGTACCGAAAGATGGGGGAACAGGTTGAACTGCTGGAATACCATGCCCATCCGGGCACGCAGCTTGTTGATATCGTTTTTCGGGTCCGTGATGTCTACCCCGTCAAACATGATCGTCCCGCTTGTCGGATGCTCCAAAAGGTTCAGACAGCGCAGAAAGGTCGATTTCCCCGACCCGGATGCGCCAATAATGACCACCTTCTCCCCCTTGGCAATATGCTCGTTGATGCCTTTCAGCACTTCATGCCGGCCGAAGGCTTTGTGCAAGTCCTTAACGTCGATCACTTTCACGCATCCTCCTTTCAAAGACTCCCAGCAGTTTGCTTAACAAAACGACCATTACCAGATAGATCGCCGCAAGGCTGATGTAAGGCACGAACGCATTGTATGTGACCGCGACCACGTTCTGCGCCTGTTTCGTCACGTCGCGCAACGCGATCACCGATACCAGCGACGTGTCCTTCAGCAGCGTGATCATTTCATTGCCCAGCGCCGGGAGGATATTCTTGATCGCCTGCGGGATAATGATATAGCGCATGGTCTGCGCGTAGTTCAGTCCCAGCGAACGCCCCGCTTCCATCTGCCCGACGCCGATCGACATGATGCCCGACCGCGCGATCTCCGCAACATAAGCCCCTGAGTTGATGCCCAGCGCCAGGATCCCGCACACGATCATATCCGTCTCCGTCTTCGGGATGAATATGACGAAGCCCATGATCAGCAGCTGCACCATCATCGGCGTGCCGCGGATCACCGTCAGGTAAAGCCGGCAGACCGCATCCACTACCGCAAGCACCGGGTTGCGGCTGCCCGCCCGCTGCGAATCATGCGCCGAACGGACGATCGCAATCAAAATACCAATCACAACGCCGAGCGCCAGCGCGCAGACCGTCACAATGAGCGTGACCTTCAAGCCGCTGATGAACCACTTCCAGCGGTCCTGATAAATAAACGTCTGATAAAGCTGGAACAGCAGCGATTGCAGCCACTCCGGCAGCGACTGCGCCCATATGGGCGCAAACGTCTCCTGCCATACCGCAAATGTCAGCATCCCCACAGAGAAATCCCCCTTTTGTCAATTTCCAGCGCTTCCGCAGCGCCTGTTAAGCAGAAAAGGGGCGGCGTATGCCGTCCCTTCCCCCAGCAATTTATTCAGCCGGAATGTACTTGTTAATAATGGAATCCAGCGTGCCGTCTTCCTTCAGCGCAGCCAGCGCGGCGTTGATCTGATTGAGCAGCTCCGGGTTATCCTTCGAAACCGCAATCGCGTAATCTTCTACCGCGTACTCGGTTTCCAGAATGGTCAGGCCCGGGTTCGCCGCAACGAAGTTTTTCGCAGGCTCGTTATCAATCACAACGCAATCGACCTGGCCATTGACCAGCGCCGCAACTGCCAGCGCTCCGTTGCTGAACTGGCGGACGCTCTCCTGACCGTAGTCGTCGGTGCAGTAGATATCGCCCGTGGTGCCCGACTGCGTGCCGATGGTCTTGCCGTCAAGGTCGTCGATGCTGGCAATCTCGCTGCCTTCGGCTACGATCACGACCTGTACGCCGGTCGCATAAGAAGTGCTGAAATCAACCGATTCGGCACGCTCCGGATTCACGGTCATGCCCGCCATTGCAAAGTCAATCGCGCCGCCCTGCACCGCAGAAACCAGCGATTCGAACGCCATGTCCTTGATCTCAAGGCCCATGCCCAGCTTGTCTGCAATCGCCTGCGCGATCTCCGCGTCGATGCCAGTGATGCCGCCGTCCGCGTCAACAAACTCGTAAGGCGGGAAGGTGGCCTCGGTGCCCATCACCAGCGTGTCGCCATCCGCGCCGCCCTCTTCGGGAGCGCCGGCATCGTCGCCCGCGGGTTCCTGTACCTCGGTTTGCTGGCCGCCGTCCGCCTGTTGGCCCGCATCGCTGCCGCTGTCGTTGCCGCCGCAGCCAGCAAGGCCTGCGGTGAGCATCAGCAGCGCCGCCAGAAAGAATGCGAATTTTTTCATGGTTTTTGATTCTCCTTCGGTTTTTGGATTATACAATCTCAAAGCATATTATACAGCGTTTTCCCCAATTTGCAAGGTGAAAAACGCCCAAATCTGCGACGGTTCCACAGGATTTTTTGGCAGGGGATGCATAAAAATTCATAAATTCTGCATAAGCGGCTTCTTTTTCCCGGATCCTGCATATCCCGACGGCGGAGGGAGTTCCTTCGGCGCCGCACCGTAAAACTCTTTTTTTGTGGATTTCTGCTCAGAATAGACTTGGCGAGCGGCGGGATTTGTGCTATCTTTATATTATTACCCAATACCGGTTCCCGGTACAGGAAGATCCCCGCGCAAGGCTGGCGCGGGGGAACGTGAAATGAGGAGCAGAGGAATGAAGATCATCATTGTAGGCGACGGCAAAGTCGGCCTGGCGCTGACCCGGCAGCTGTCGCGTGAGGACCATGACGTTACGGTCATCGACTCAAACCCCAAGGTCAACCACACGCTGGAAAAGTATGACGTTATGATCGTCAACGGGAACGGCGCTTCCCTGGAAACGCTGCGGGAGGCGGGCATCGAAGATGCAGACCTTGTGATCGCCGCGACCAGCTCGGACGAGATCAACATGCTGTGCTGCATCACGGCGAAGTATTTTGCCAACGTGCATACGATCGCGCGGGTACGCAACCCCGCGTATTCCGAGCAGCTCGTGCGGCTTCGGCACGAATTCGGGCTTTCCATGACCATCAACCCCGAGCAGCAGGCGGCGAATGAGATCTTCCGGCTGCTGCAATACCCCAGTTTCCTGCGGCGCGAGAGCTTTGCGCGCGGCCGTATTGAGATCGTGGAGCTGGAAGTGAAGGAGGACAGCCGACTGGCAAACATCCCGCTGCACAAACTCTATCAGGTCGCGGGCGGAATCCTCGTCTGCGCGATCGAACGGAAGGGCGAGATTGTCATCCCGAACGGCAGTTCGGTGCTCCTGCCGGGCGACCATATCCACGTCACGGCGCAGGCGATCGACCTTTCCAAGCTCATCAAAAACCTTTGGATCTCCACGCAGAAGGTCCGTCAGGTCATGCTGATCGGTGGAAGCCGGACCGCGTTCCATCTTGCCAAGCGGCTGCTGAAGGCCGGGATCGGCGTGAAGATCATTGAGAAGAAGCATGAACGGTGCTTGGAGCTTTCCGAGCAGCTGCCGAAGGCTTCGGTCATTGAGGGCGACGGCTCCCAGTTCCAGCTGCTGACCGCGGAAGGCGTCAACAGCTGCGACGCAGTGGTCACGCTGACCAATATGGACGAAGAAAACATCGTCATTTCGCTGTATGCGAACCACGTCGGCGTGCCCAAGGTCGTGACCAAGGTCAACCGGCTGGAATATACCGATATGTTCGACGTGGCGGGCCTCGGTTCGATCATCAGCCCGCGCGAGCTGTGCTCGGCAAGCATCGTGCATTATGTCCGCGCGATGGGCAACACGACCGAGGGCGGCAGCATGCTCTCGCTGCATCGGATGATTGAAGATAAGCTGGAAGCGCTGGAATTCGCGATCGGGCGTTCGACGCGTTATATCGGCGTGCCGCTGAAGGATATCCCCCTGCGCAAAGGGGTGCTGGTTTCCTGCATCATGCACAAGGGCAAGACCCTGATCCCGAACGGCGACAGCTGTTTTTATCAGGACGATATCATCCTTGTTGTGACCACGAGCGAGCGGCCGATCCAGCAGCTCGACGAAATCTTTGCGTAAGCGGGAGGGCATATGAACAAAAAAGTTATCAGCCACCTGATGGGGCTGATCCTGGCGTTGGAAGCCGCGTTTATGATCCCCGCCGTGCTGATCGCTCTGTACGACCGGGACATCCCCGTTATGCAGTCGCTGCTGCTGACCATGCTTGCGATGGCGGCGGCCGCCGCCGTCCTGCTGCGCATCGGCCAGAGCCGCGAACGCTCCTTTTATGCGCAGGAAGGCTTTGTGACCGTCGGCCTGTCCTGGATCGTCATGTCGATTTTCGGATGCCTGCCGTTTGTGATCTCGCGGCAGATCCCGTCCTTTGTCGACGCGTTGTTCGAGGTCGTTTCCGGGTTCACCACTACCGGCGCGTCCATCCTGCCGGATGTCGAAGCGCTCAGCCGCGGGCTGCTGTACTGGCGCTCGTTCACCCACTGGCTGGGCGGTATGGGGATGCTGGTATTCCTGCTCGCCGTTGTGCCGCAGGGCCCCGGGGCCGGATATTCCATGCATCTCCTGCGCGCCGAAAGCCCGGGCCCCTCGGTCGGCAAACTGACCCCCAAGCTCGGGCAGACCGCCAAGACCCTGTACCTGATCTATATTGCGCTCACCATCGCGTGCTGCCTGTTCCTGTTGGGCGGCGGCATGCCGCTGTTTGACAGCGTCTGTACCGCGCTGGGCACGGCGGGCACCGGCGGCTTTGGCATCAAGGGGGACAGCCTTGCGGGATATTCGCCCTATCTGCAAAACGTCGTGACCGTATTCATGGCGCTGTTCGGCGTCAACTTCTCGATCTATTACCTGCTGCTGATCCGGGAATTCCGCGTCGCGCTGCTCGACGAAGAGCTCCGGCTGTATGCCGGTCTGATGATCGGCTCGATCGTGCTGATCGCATGGAACATCACGCCGCTTTTTGGCAGCGTGCGCACCGCCTTGCATCATTCGGCCTTTCAGGTCAGCTCGATCATGACCACGAGCGGTTTTTCCACGGTCGATTTCAATCTCTGGCCGCCGTTTTCCAAGGCAATCATGCTGGGGCTGATGTTCATCGGCGCGAGCGCCGGTTCGACCGGCGGCGGGATCAAATGTTCCCGCATTCTGCTGCTGATCAAAGAGCTGCGGCGGAACATGCAGCAGGCGCTGCACCCGCGCGCGGTGCGGCTGGTGCGGATGAATGACCGCGGCCTGGATGAACAGGTCATTCAAAATGTGAACGCTTACATGGCGGCATACCTGTTGCTGTTCGGCGCGAGCTTTATTTTGATCTCGCTGGACGAATTTTCGCTGGAGACCAATTTTTCAGCGGTCGCCGCCTGCTTCAATAATATCGGTCCCGGCTTCGACGCCGTAGGCCCGATGGTCAATTTCAGCGGCTACAGCGCGGTATCCAAGCTGATCCTCATAGCCGATATGCTTCTGGGACGTCTTGAGATCTTCCCGATCCTGACGCTGTTCAGCCGGTATACCTGGGACCGCAGTAAATAAAAACGTATTGTCTGGCAGGCGCCGAGCGCCTGCCTTTCATATACCGAAAAGTACGAGAGTAAAAACACAGCGCGCGCTTTCCGCTACGACGCACAGGGGGCTTTTTCAGGGGACGATCCCGCTCCTTTCCCCTGAAATTGTAAACAGCCCGTTTCGATCCGGTTGGATCAAATTTTATTCGTCAGAGCTGTGACCGAAAAAATTTCACTTGACATTTCCCGCGGCGTCCCGTATAATAATAACGCATATTGCAAATGGCGATGACAGAGGAAGTAGTGCGGCTAAGCGCGCCTTACAGGGAGCCCCCGTCCAGACTGGAAGCGGGAGCAGGCGCCGGCGGCATGAAGTTCCCTCCCGAGCCGGGCGGCTGAACCAGTGTTTTTCCAAGTAGGCTGCCACGGGCCCCTCCCGTTACAGAGGGCCGGCATCGGAGGAAATTTCCCTCCCGTGTTGCAGAAAGGTGCGGCGCTTTGCGCGCCGAATGTGGGTGGTACCGCGGAATTGTTTGTCTTCCGTCCCTGTTATAAGGGAAGGGAGGCTTTTTCTTTACCCTTTCCGGACAAACGCCCACAACTGAAAAAGGAGCGAAAAACCATGATCATTGTAATGAAAAACACCGCCACCCCGGAATATATCGAACAGTTTTCCGAATGGCTGACCAGCCGCTACAGCGTACAGGTGAACCCGATTTATGGAACGGGCACGACCGTCCTTGCGCTGCTGGGCGATACGCACGCGCTCGATCAGGATGCGATCCTGCGCGACCAGCACGTCGAACGGATCACAAAGATCCAGGAACCGTTCAAGCTGGCGAACCGCAAGACCCATCAGGCCGATACGGTCGTTGAGATCGCGCCGGGGGTCGAGATCGGCGGGAACAAGATCGTCGTCATGGCGGGCCCGTGCTCGGTAGAGAGCGAGGAGCAGATCGTTGAGGTCGCGGAGCATGTCAAGGCGCAGGGCGCGGCCGTGCTGCGCGGCGGCGCGTGGAAACCGCGTTCCTCCCCGTATTCCTTCCAGGGCCTGAAGGCGGAAGGCCTCGAACTGCTGCACAAGGCTAAACTGGCGACGGGCCTGCCCATCGTGACCGAGATCACGAACCCGGCGCATATCGAGCTGTTTCTGGACAAGTGCGATTGCTTTCAGGTGGGCGCACGCAACATGCAAAATTTTGAGCTTTTGAAGGAACTGGGCAAGCTGAAAAAGCCGGTGCTGCTCAAGCGCGGCTTTGCGAATACGATCGAGGAATTCCTGATGAGCGCCGAATACCTGATGGCGGGCGGCAACAACAACGTAATCCTGTGCGAGCGGGGCATCCGCACCTACGAGACTTACACGCGCAACACGCTGGACATTTCGGCGGTGCCGGTGCTCAAGCGGATCAGCCACTTGCCGGTGATCGTCGACCCCTCGCACGCGGCTGGTATTTATTGGATGGTGCGTCCGCTGGCGCGCGCGGCAGTCGCAGCCGGTGCGGACGGCCTGATTATTGAGGTGCATAACGACCCGGCGCACGCGCTTTCCGACGGCGCGCAGTCGCTGACCTACGAATCCTTTGAGGAAACCATGCCGGAGCTGCGCAGGCTGGCGCAGGCGGTCGGCCGCGACCTGTAAGCCGCGCCCGGTTTTCATCAGGAAGGACGCCCACCTCTGCCGGGCGGCTGCGCCCGGCAAGCCTTGCATGATCCCGTATGATCTCATAATAAAATCGCAGCCACACCGCACCTGACCGCTCCGTCCGCCGTCGTTGTGGCGGACGGAGCAGCAGGCAAAAACAAAAAGCGCCGCGCCCCTTCCCCGCCGCAGCGGTAAAAGGGATTCCAAAGGGACGAGTCCCTTTGGCGCTGTCCGCGCAGGACCGCCCGCCGCGCAGGCGAAAACGGGCGCTGAATGATTTGATTGGAGGTATTTTCCGTGGAGCTGAAAACCCTGACCCTGAACGGCGCCGCCGGTCGATCGGATATCCTGATCCGCCGAACGCTGATCGGCGAAGCCGCCGAACGCTGCCTCGCCGTGTTCGCGCCGTCCCGCGTCCATATCGTCACCGACAGCAACGTCGCCCCGCTGTATCTGGAGATGCTGGCAAAGCAGTTTGCCCTGCCCGTCACGTCTACCGTGCTCCCCGCAGGCGAGGAGCATAAACGCCTTTCGACCGTCGAAGGGATCTATCATGATCTGCTGAAAGCCGGGATGACACGCAAAGATTTAGTCATAGCGCTGGGCGGCGGCGTCGTCGGCGATATCACCGGCTTCGCCGCTTCCTCTTTCCTGCGCGGCGTGCCGCTCTGCCAGATCCCAACTACCCTGCTCGCGCAAGTCGATTCCTCCGTCGGCGGTAAGACCGGCGTCGATCTGCCCGAAGGGAAAAATCTGGTCGGCGCCTTTTATCAGCCCCGCCTGGTGCTCATTGATCCCAACCTCCTTTCTACGCTGCCCACAAAAACCGTCGCCGACGGTATGGCTGAAGTCGTGAAATATGGCTGCATCGCAAACCGCGAGATCCTTGACATGATCTTTCGCGACGATATCCAGGAAGTCGTCAGCGAGTGCGTCCGCATCAAACGCGATGTGGTACAGCAGGACGAGCACGACACCGGGCTGCGCATGATCCTTAATTTTGGGCATACCATCGGGCATGCCTGCGAAAAGCTCGAAAACTATGTCGGCCTGACCCACGGGCAGGCGGTTTCCATCGGCATGGTCGCAGCCATGCGCCTTTCCAACGAACTGGGCGCGCCCGAAGACCTGACGCCCCCTCTGACCGCCATCCTGCAAAAATGCGGCCTGCCCACCGAATTGAAGCACGACCGCGAAGCGATCTTTGAAGCGCTGCTGTCCGACAAAAAAAAGTTCGGCGCGACGGTGAACTTTATCCTTGTCCGCAAGTTTGGCAAGGCCGATATCGTACCGGTCGAGGCCGGACGGCTGCATGAACTGATCCGAAAAATTTAAAACATGAGGAGGGATTTCCATGGGGTCTGTATGGGGGAATGCGCTCAAGATCTCCATTTTTGGCGAGTCGCACGGCAACGGGATCGGCGTCGTGCTCGACGGCTTTCCGGCAGGCGTGCCGTTTGACGAAGACTTCATACTTTCCGAAATGGCGCGCCGCGCGCCCGGGAAAAACAAACAGTCGACCGCCCGCAGCGAAGCCGACCGCCCGCGCATCCTGTCGGGCGTGTATCAGGGCTTTTCCGCCGGGACGCCTATTTGCGCCGCCATCGAAAACACAGACACCCGTTCGGGTGACTACAAAGATTTTACCAGCCAGCCGCGTCCCGGCCACGCCGACTTTACCGGCTCGGTGCGCTATCACGGGTTCAACGACCCGCGCGGCGGCGGGCATTTTTCCGGACGGCTGACCGCCCCGCTGACCTTTGCGGGCGCGCTGTGCAAGCTGTTCCTGCGCAGCAAAGGCATTACCGTCGGCTCGCACATCCAGTCGATCGCCCAGATCCAGGATACCCCGTTCGACGACGTCGCGCTGACCGCCGGCACGCTGGAAGCGCTCCGCAAACAGCCGTACCCCATCCAGAACCCGCGCGCCGAGGCGGCCATGCTTGCCGCGATTGAAGAAGCGCGGCTGGACGGCGATTCGGTCGGCGGCGTGATCGAATGCGCCGCGCTCGGGCTCCCCGCAGGGCTCGGCTCGCCCATGCTGGATACCGTCGAGGGACGGCTGGCGTCGCTGCTGTTTTCCGTCCCGGCGGTCAAAGGCCTGGAGTTCGGCGCAGGCTTCGGCTTCGCCGGGCTGCGCGGTTCCCACGCCAACGACCCCTTTTATCGAGACGCGGACGGCGCGGTGCGCACCGAAACCAATAACAACGGCGGCGTACTGGGCGGCATCAGCAGCGGCATGCCGCTGCTGTTCCGGGCGGCGATCAAGCCGACCCCGTCGATCTCCCATCCGCAGGAAACCTTGAACTTGCAGACCGGGGCGGTCGAGCCGTTCGCGGTCAAAGGCCGTCACGATCCCTGCATCGTGACCCGCGCCGCGCCTGTGGTTGAAGCCGCCTGCGCGGTCGCGCTCACCGACCTGTATCTGGAGGGCTATGGCTATGCGCGAACTGAATGACATCCGCCGCGACATCAATGAAGCCGACGAACAGCTCCGCAGCCTCTTTCTCCGGCGCATGGGGCTTGCCCTTGAAGTCGCGGAAACCAAGGCGGAGACCGGCGACAAGATCTTTAAGCCGGAACGGGAGGCGGAGATCCTTTCCGCACGCGCGGCAGGGCTGGAAAGCGGGCTGCAACTGAAATATATCTCGCTGCTGAAAGCCATGATCCGCAAAAGCCGGGAATGCCAGTATGCCGCGATGCTGGCGCGCTTCCCGGAGCGGTTCCCGCTCTCCCCGGAGACGGCGGCGCGCCCGGTGCGCACGGTCTTCTATCAAGGCGTTGAGGGCGCCTACGCGCATCAGGCGGCGCGGGCGCTGTTCCCGGAGGCGTCCCACCAAAGCCTGCCCACCTGGGAAGAAGTCTTCCTGCGGGTACACAACGGCGAAGCCGACATGGGCGTCGTCCCTGTAGAGAACAGCACCGCCGGGACGGTCGACGAAGTCTATGACCTGCTGCTCAAATACGATCTTTCGATCAACCGTTCGTACATCCAGCCGATCGTGCATTGTCTCGCCGCCGCGCCCGGCGCGTCGCTGGACACCGTGCAATGCGTTTGTTCGCATCCGCACGCGCTCCCGCAGTGCAACGAGTTCATCCATGCGCGCGGCTATGCCAAGCGGTTCGAGCCGAACACGGCGATCGCCGCCAAACGGGTCGCCGAAGCGAATGACCCGGCGCTGGCCGCGATCTGCTCCCGCGAAGCCGCCGAGCGCAACGGCCTGCGCATCCTGGCAGAAGGCATCAACGATGTGGGGCGCAACGAGACCCGTTTCCTTGCCGTCAGCCCCCGCCTGACCGCGCTGCCCGGGGACGACCGCGTCGAGATCTGTTTTTCCCTCCCCAATCAGGCGGGCTCGCTCAATTCGGTGCTCTCGCTGCTGGCCGATTATGGCATCGATATGACCGAGATCCATTCGCGCCCGATGAAGGACAGCCCGTGGCACTACGTTTTTTATGTGGATTTCACCGGCAGCCTGCTCGACGACGGCGTGCGCGCCCTGCTGTATCAGCTCCACGAGGAGCTGCCCTATATCAAAGTGCTCGGCAGCTATCGCGCCGGGACAACGGAGGTTATCCCATGAAATTGACCGCATCCGCCGGGCTGCGCGGCACGCTGACCGTCCCCGGCGACAAATCCATATCCCACCGCGCGGTGATGTTCGGCGCGCTGGCCGACGGCGACACCCACATCACCGGCTTCCTGATGGGCGAGGATTGCCTTTCGACCATCGGCTGTTTCCGCAAAATGGGCGTCCCGATCGAAACCGGCGAACAGGAGGTCGTCGTTCACGGCGTCGGGCTGCATGGGCTCCGGGAGCCGGAAGGGCCGCTCTATACCGGCAACAGCGGGACGACGACCCGGCTGATTTCCGGCATCCTGGCGGCGCAGCCCTTCCCCATTTCGCTGACCGGGGATGCATCCATTGAGAAGCGCCCGATGGGACGGATCATTACGCCGCTGCGCGAGATGGGGGCGCGGATCGAAGGCCGGGAGGGCAAATTCTGCCCGTTGTCCATTTCCCCCGCCGCGCTGCACGGCATCACCTATCCGATGCCGGTCGCGTCGGCGCAGCTGAAAAGCGCAATCCTGCTGGCCGGCCTGTACGCCGACGGGCCGACGACGGTGATCGAGCCCGCGCCTTCCCGCGACCATACCGAGCGGATGCTGCGGGCGTTCGGCGCGCAGGTTGAGTCGGACGGCTGCCGCGTCACCGTCCATGCGCCGCTGGCGCTGCGGGCGACCGACCTTGCGGTGCCTGCGGATATCTCGTCGGCCGCGTTTTTCCTGGTTGCGGGGGCGATCGTCCCGGGCAGCGAGCTGACCATCCAAAACGTGGGGATCAACCCGACGCGCGACGGCGCGATCGAAGTCCTGCGGGCGATGGGCGCGGAGATCGCCGTGACGAACCGCCGGGACGGCGCGGAACCGGTCGCCGATCTGACCGTCCGCACGTCGGCGCTGCACGGTACCGAGATTTCGGGCGACCTGATCCCGCGGCTGATCGACGAGCTGCCGGCGCTGGCCGTCGCCGCCGCGTTTGCGGAGGGGGAGACCGTGATCCGCGATGCGCAGGAATTGAAGGTAAAGGAATCCAACCGCATTACGGCGATGGTGAACGAACTGACGCGCGCAGGCGCGGACTGCACCGAGACGGCGGACGGCATGACCATCCGGGGCGGAAGGCCGCTGCATGGCGCTGCGTTCGAGAGCTATGGCGACCATCGCATCGCGATGAGCATGGCGGTGCTGGCGCTGGGCGCTTCCGGAGAAAGCGAGATCCTCGAACCGGAGGTCGTTTCGATCTCATACCCGGGCTTTTTCGACGCGCTGCGGCAGATTGGAGGTTAAAAATATGGTACTTACGATGGAGGAATTCCGCGCTTTCCGGCCAAAGCGCGACACGTTCGCGATCTTTGGCTGGCCGGTCGCGCACACCATGTCGCCGACGCTGCACGGGATGCTGTTCGGCCTGCTGGGCAAGGAAGCGGATTATATCGCGGTCGGCGTCCATGCGGACGAGCTGCCGGAGGCGCTCCGGCTGGCGTCGGAAAAGCTGCGCGGGGTCAACCTGACGATCCCGCATAAGAAGGCGGCGATTCCGCTGCTGGATGAAGTCGATCAAAGCGCGTTTGATCTGGGGGCGGTCAATACGGTAGCGTTCCGGGATGGCCGGGCGATCGGTTATAATACGGACATTTTGGGCTTCGCCGAATCGCTGAAAAGGGACGGCGTCAAGCTCAAGGGCAAGAAAGCGGTGCTGCTGGGTTACGGCGGCGCGGCGGCTGGTATGGGTTATCATTGCGTGCGCGAGGGCGCGCATCTGTATATCACAGGCCGCGATCTGGAAAAGGCCGGGGCGCTGCGCGATCATCTGCTGTCGTGCTTCCCGGGCGGTAAGATCGATGTGGTCAAGCGGCGGAACATCCCGAAGGATGCGCAGATCGTAGTGAACGGCACGCCGCTGGGCATGACGCCAAACGAAGCTAAAAAACCGTTGTTTTTCCTGCCGCATAAGGTCGAGTACCTGTTCGACGCGATCTATAACCCGCCGGTAACGGCGCTGATGAAGCTGGCAAACCCGCGGCGCACGATCACCCGCGACGGAACGTATATGCTGGTGATGCAGGGCGTCCATGCGGAAACCATCTGGTTTGGCGCGCAGTTCACGCAGGCGCAGACGACGATGATGCTGCGGCGCGTTTATGGCATGATGGCTTCCAAGCGCCTGCGGGAAGTGCATGGGAAAAAGAATATCGCCCTTTGCGGGTTCATGGGCGCAGGCAAGACCACAGCTGGGCGTAAACTCGCCCGGATGTGTGGGATGGAGTTTTATGACGCGGACGTTTATTTAGAGGAGCAGGCCGGGAAAAGGATCTCGGAGATCTTCGCAGAGCAGGGGGAAGAAGCCTTCCGGAGGCTGGAGACCAAATGCCTGCGCGAGCTGGCCGCAAAGGAAAACTGCGTGATCGCGTTAGGCGGCGGCGCGGTGCTGCGCCCGGAAAACGTGACGGCGATCAAGGAAAGCTGCGCGCTGATCCATCTGGACCCGCCGCTCGGACGGATCATAAAAAACCTGTCGTATTCCAACAGCCGCCCGCTTTTGGAAAAGGGCGGGGACCGGGAGGCGGAGATCCGCCGGCTGTACCATGCGCGCAAGGATATCTACCGTTCGGTAGCAGATCGCAGTGTGCGTTCCGCGCGTCTGTCAACCCTTGTGGAACAGGTCGCGCGTTCCCTCTGATCGGCTGCACGGATCGCAGCGCGTCAAGGATCATGATACATTTTGCGGCTGTTATGCAGCCGTTCCTTCAACAAAAAAGAGCCTCCGCAGACGCGGCAGGCTCTTTTTTTTTGTTGTGCGCCCGGAAGTGGGAAGGATGCAGCCAAAGCCAAGGGCGTTCACCGGGAGGTGGAAGTCTGCTACGACGTGGCGGACCGGAGTATCCGTATCCATTAACCAGGCACAGCCAACATCAGTCTTCCAACCCGCTCACAGCGATGACCGGCCCTGCGATGATTCCGCTGTATCATGATCCTGCAAGGCTTGGCGGAGCAGTCCGGCGTATTTGCGGGTCAGCCGGGTCAGCGACGCGCGTTCTTCCAGCGGCAGTTTCAGCCATGCCTGCCGTTCGACTTCGGACAAATGGCTGATACAGGTATCCGCAAACTGCTGGCCGGACCTGGTCAGTATAGCCTGTTTCTGCCGTTGATCGTTCGGCAGCGGTTCCAGCTCCACAAGCCCCTTTTTCCGCAGCAGTTTAAACGCTGCACTGATCGTCTGCCGGTTCAGCGGCAACCGCTTGCAGATCTCGCATTGTGTGGATACATTGCCCTGATACAGCAGCAGCAACGACCAATATTCTGACGCGGACAGCCCGCAATCCTTGGCAAAATGCGTATAAAGCGCGTTAAACTCCATCGCAACTGCGCGATATGCGTCTACGGATGTTTCCGGTAAATCGCCGTGTTTCATGCGGCTCCTCCTTTGTCCGGAAATTGAAGTTCGAATATGGGCTATTTGCATTATAACAAATCCATTCCGCACTGTCAAACAGGGGAGCTCCCTGCTTAAAAAGATTGATTGCCCCTGCGGCTGGCGGCGTTCGGCTGCGGAAAGCTCCGCCAAGGAAAACGGGGACTGCCGAACTGAACCGCTCCCCGTCAAGTGGACAATGAAATAATTAACAAAAAGTTCACAG
>CAJUGU010000078.1 GCA_910586105.1 uncultured Eubacteriales bacterium
TACAAAAAAATCGCGGGTGCAGGGCAGAGCCCTGCCGCTGTCCGCGCAGGACGCCTCCCCGGCGAGGGGCGCGGCCGAATAAACCTGATAAGCATTTTCCGCAAAATCGGCGCATAGGATGTAACCAGCGGATTTCCCCTCTGCATTTAAAGGAGGTTGCAAATATGAAAAGAGACGAAAACTGCCTGCCCGAAGGCTTCCGCAGTGAGCTGCCGGAAAACCGCGCCGCGCTCGCCTCGCTCGAAGGGCTGCGGCAGGCTGGGGATCGAGTGCTGGAAGCCGTCGCCAGCCGGTGCAGCTGCTCCCATGACCTGCTCGTTGAGCTAGGCTGGACGACCGCCGTCATCCCCCGCGCGGAGTGCGCGCTCGGGCTCGATACCGGCGAAACCCGCGAGATCGCGATCCTTTCCCGCGTCGGCAAGCCGGTGTGTTTCCGCGTGACCGGCGTGGACGGTTCCACGTCCCCGCCCACCGTCACCCTCAGCCGCAAGGCGGTGCTGGAAGAAGCACAGGAAATGCTGCTCGGTTCGCTCGAGCCCGGCGACATCCTACCTGCGCGCATCACCCATATCGAGCCGTTCGGCGTGTTCGTCGACATCGGCTGCGGGGTCGTTTCCATGATCGGCATCGAACACCTGTCGGTCTCCCGCATCCTGCATCCCGCCGAGCGCTTCCGCCCCGGGCAGGATATCTACGCGATCGTACTGAGCGTCGACCGCGCCGCCAAACGCATCAACCTCTCCCACCGCGAGCTGCTCGGCACCTGGGAGGAAAACGCCGCCCTGTTTTCCCCGGGCGAGACCGTGCGCGGCGTGGTGCGCTCGATCGAAAGCTACGGCGTTTTCATCGAGCTGATGCCCAACCTTTCCGGGCTGGCCGAACGGCGCGCCGGGCTGCGCGAAGGGCAGGCCGTATCCGTGTTCCTCAAATCAATCGTGCCGGAGCGCATGAAAATCAAGCTGACCGTGATCGACCTGATCCCGCCCCCCGCCAACGACCTGCCCGCGCCGCGCTATTTCCTGACGGAAGGCCACCTCGACCGGTGGGTGTACACGCCGCCCGCCTGCTCCAGCAAACATATCGAAACCGTATTCCACGATTGACGGCCCCGCGGCCGGCCGACCCATGCGGAGCGGTTTTCTCCCGGCGGATTCCGGTCTGGTCCTGTAAAAAACGGGCTGTATGCCTTTTCGTTCGTTTTTTTGTTTGCAGGGGGAGCATATCTCCGCGTCGTCGATCCGGTATGGTGTCTGCGCAATCCCGAAGCATATATCCGGATGCATCGCCACAGCAAAAACACCGCGTCAGCAACTGGCGCGGTGTTTTTTCGCTGAGAATGTGCCCCTATGCCTTCCCCGCCGCGGTTTATCGGAAAACCGCTTTGTCAATTTCCAGCGTTTGCCCGCAGCGGTTGTCAAAATCCGTGCCGTTGCGTTCAAAGATGGTGTCCGGAAATTTCAACGCAATATCGGTAGGGACGCTTTCCAGCAGCACAGCCGTCCCGTTGTCGTGAAAGCGGTTCCTTTCATACATCGTATCGGTGACACCGTTGCCGGTACTGTTGAAATGAAAAGCAACCGTATTCCCGTCAAAAAGGGTGTCATCCGCATTGACCCATGCCGTCCCAGTACACAGCACCCCGGTTTCCCACCCGGAGACGCGGCAGTCTGTCAGATGCAGCCGGGCAGACGCGGAAATCCCGACCCCATCCCCCTGACCGATAAAATGGATCTGCTCGAAAAAGGATATCCCGCCTTTCGGTATGTCCAGCAGGACCGGCCCCATAAAAACGGTGCGGTTCCCCGAATCGTCGGAGCTGCCGGTCAGGTTGAACGGGCGCTGCCCCAGGGTCAGGCCGCCCTGATAGGTCACCGGCGGAAGCCGGATCGTGACAACATCATCCACGCTTACCGTATCGGCGATCTCATCCACCAGCGCCTGCAATTCCTCGATCGTCTCCATTGGCGCGTTGGTGGAATCATATTCCAGGGTACGGATCGATTCAAACGTGTGTTCCTGCTGCACCCGGACCGTGTCCCCGTTTTTCATGTGTAAGGTGATTTCCAGCACCGCCGAAAAATCCCCTTCGCCAGAAAGCAGAAAGTCAATGTAAGTGATCGCCGCCGCATCGGGGACATAACTGGTGTCGCGCCGCGGCTGCGTGCAGGATATGGTAAGCCCTTCGTCCGCCCGGACAAATTCGGCCGTTATGGAATCCACCTTCGGCAAAAAATCCTCGGTGGCGTGGGTTTCGCTTCCCACATAATTGACATACAGCAAAGTGGGGTACCGATAATCGAAATCCAGTTCACAGGGTGTTTCCCGCTTCTGCGCGGGCGTAAACGGGCTGTTCGCCCAGGCGATACAAACCTGATAGCTGCCGTCACGGTCGGTATAAACCGTTTCGGTCCCGCCGCCGTCAAACACACGGGGCCTATGATACCAGGAAACGAACAGCGCTGTGACGTATACGAGGAGCAGCGCCGTGACCACGCGCAGTATTTTCTTTCGATAAATCGTGCTTTTGCCAAGGCGCGGCGTGGAACGCGTATTCACAACGCGCGTACAGAACGGGCAGAAGGAAGCCGCTTCGTGCAGTTCCGCGCCGCAGAACGGGCACTGTTTTTTCATACCATCGCCTCCATCAGCTGCTGGACGTTTTGAAACCGCCGCTGCGGGTTCACCTGCGTGCAGCGCTCCACGATCCGGCCCAGCCGCCCTTTTACCAGCTCCTTGGATGGATGCTTGCCGGTGCGCATCACATTGATCAGCACGCCAAGCGAATAGATATCCGCCCGGCGGTCGGACTGCGAAAGCCCGTACTGCTCCGGCGCGGCAAAGCCGACCGTGCCTAAGACAATGGTATCCGCTTCATGATCCGGCTTGTACAGGCGGGCGGCGTCAAAATCGATCAGGACGGCCTCGCGCCCGCGCAGGATCACATTTTCCGGTTTGATATCCCGATGGACAGCGGCGATGGAATGCAGCACCCACAGGGCCTGGCAAAGCTGAAGGACGATCTCCCGCGTTTCCCGCGCGGAAAACCGGGACGCCTGCAAAAGGGAATGCAGGGTGTCCCCTTCAATAAATTCCTCAAGCACAAGGTTTTGTTCGCCCTGCGCAGCCGCTTCCAGCACAGTGGGGAGGTTCCGGCATTTATAGCGCAGCAGCCTTTGATAAACTTCCCCATCGCCGAGGAAACGGCGCAGGATCATGCGCTGCCCCGTCCTTCGATGGGCGATCAGCCGGACGCTGCCGCGCTGGCTTTCTTTCAGGATACGCATCTGTTCAAATTCGGTTTCCAGTACATCGGTCAGCCAGGTATAAATCGGGAACTCCCCCTTAAATTAGGAACGCCCCCTTAAATCGGGAACGTCCCTATAAAAAAAATGCAAACCCTATGCAGCCAGCATATGGTTTTTCTCATTTGAAACAGGTATGATATTAGTATAGCGGATTTTATCTCAAAAGTAAAGGGGGGAAAGGAAAATGACCAGGAAAAACACGGGGGATCTACAGGCTGGACTGATGCGCCAACCGAATTTGGAAACCTATCTTGACGAGAACCGGGAGCAGTTTGTCAACCCCAGCGCCGCAGATCTTTTGCTGTCCCTGTTCGACCAAAGCGGGGTATCCAAAGCCGCGGTCGCGCGGAATGGGTGCATGAGCGAGGTTTACCTGCATCAGGTGCTTTCCGGGCGACGGAACCCATCCCGCGACCGGCTGCTGTGTATCTGCATCGGGCTTGGCGCCACGCTGGAGCAGACCCAGCAGCTGCTGAAACAGGCAGGCTACGCCCCGCTGTATCCAAAGCACCGGCGGGATGCGATCATCAGCCACGGCATCGTACACGGAACACCGCTCAGCGAAATCAATGGCAAGCTGTTTGGCGAAGACGTGAAAGCGCTGTTTTAAGGAAGGAATCAGGAAAGGAGAGTCTATTCATATGTCAACAAAACAAACAACATCGGGGGCGGGAGGGAAAAAGGCGTCCGGCTCCAAAGCCAAAGTCTGGATCGTCCTGCTGATCATTTTCGGCGTGATCGCGGCGTGCTTTGGAGGTTACATTGCTTATTTCGAGCATCAGAACACGATATTAAACTGCAATAATGTGATCGAACGGCTGCTGCAAACGTCAACTTTCTATTATGCTGACCCCTATGACGAGGATGAGGAGGAGCGGGAAAGCTTCCGCAACAAATTCAACGAGGTCTGCGGCAAAGGCTATTTTAAGAAAACGCTTGCCGCAGTCTTTGACGAATACGCGACCGTGAGCCTTTACAACTCCGGCTTCACCGAAGGCCCGGTCGAAGAGATGCGGGAAACCCGCTATGGCGAAAAGGTCGAGACCCCCAGTGTGCGAAGGAAATTTTCCATGGCGATCGGCGTGCTTACCTCGCTGGGCTATCAGGACGCGGCGCTGCGGGACAGCGCGGAGCGTATTTTCACGCAAGGCGTCAAGCAGCCGGAAGCGAACGCCGACGCCCCCTCGCTTCTGTCTGTCGCAAGAAGCATGGCGGACAACATTGACAAAATAAACCTCTGGAATGAGGGCGGCGGTGATTTTTACCATCTGGATCTGCCCGAACATCTGAAGGAGGACGCGGTGCGCGACGTTTACCGGCAGGCCGTCCTGCGATCAGCCGAAGGCGGCGACGTGGATCGCTTTGTCCGAACGATGGAAAGCGTCGGCGAATCGCCGCTGATGGAGGGCGTCGCCGTCCTGCAGCCGGAGGAGATCCTGGATCTGATCGCCCCCGACCGCAGCAACGCGGAACTGCTGACCCTGCGCAACAGCGTGGGCGGCTATTACGACTCCGCCGCCAACCGTCAGGAACTTGCGGATATGCTTCCGCAAAAACGGCGCTCTTCCGTGTATGGAAGCGACTTCTACGGCGATTTTTATTACAGCACCTATTCCTCCGGCGGGAACAAATACGATATGACCGAATTCAACAACAACCCGGGTCTGTGGAACGCGCTGAGCCCCGGTCAGCGGGACGTCATCCGGGAGGGGAACAAAGTTCAAAAAAATTATCTGATGTATTGCCGTGGTGAAAAGGTAAAATGCGGCGACATCAGCGCCTATTCGCAGGCGGGCTACCGGTACGCTTACCGCCTCGACGAAGATCTTTTTCTGTACATCGGCGACAACGGCATCAACTGTTGGGGAAACGAGATCCCCGGCGACTTTTCCGCTGTTGTGAAGGAGCTGAGCGACGAATACGCCGCATCCGTCCGCGCCGCGCAGGCCGCTGCGTGACCCCCTGACCGCGCAAACCGCCTGCGGCGGCAGGCGCATTATTTCATGGAAAGGAGCGTTCTTTCATGGCGCTTACAATTATTGCAGTTATCCTAATCATCGTATTTTTCCCCATCCTGCTTGGCTTCGCGGCCACGGCAGCGATCGTGATCTTTGCTTTTGCCTCATTCGCTGCGGGAATCGGCATGATCGCTTATGCTATTTACTGCGCGGGCAAGGCCGCGACGAAACCGATGCTTGCAAAGCGCGCGGCGATCATTGCGCTGCTCGTCGACCTGATCGCCATGCCATGGCTGATCAAAAATTATGGCGGCAATCCGAGCTATCTGTATGCTTTTTCCGCGATCGTGTCCAATTACGCGGTTGCAATGATGCTGATCAGCCGGAACCGGAGTTTCCGCCCCGGGAAAACCAAGCTCGGTATGCTGTTTCTGGCGTTGGGCGCAATCCTTGACGTGATGACACAGTTTATATTTATGGCGTATATGCCGGTCGCTGCGTCTATCACAGGGATGCTTGCCGACGTGCTGATGCTTGTCGCGGTCGTGCTGCTGCTGACGACGCCGCCGCACCCGGATGTAGAAGGGCTGGAAAATATCGGCACGATGCTGGTATCTGGCGCGCTGGCGCTTGGCAGTGTATTCGGCATTCAGACAGCATTTCAGCGGTTTGCGATCATGCGCAGCCTGGAGTATGACGGGATGATGGTGGCCTCGGTGGGCATCCCCTATTCGTGGCTGATCATCAAAGCGCTGAAAATCATTGGGCTGGTACTGTTCGTCCTGCCGATCCTTCAGGGACTTCGGAGCAAACCGTCGAAAAAGTAAGACGAGCGGGGCGCGACGCCCCATGCTGTAAGGAAAAGGGGCTGTCTCAAATGATTGCGTAAATCATTTTGAGACAGCCCCTTTTTTCTGTTTTCTGAAAGGCGCGCCGCCCTTCGCGGTCATTTCTGGCCCATCAGCTCCAGCGCCTGCTTTGCCGCCATCTGCTCGGCTTCCTTTTTGCTCCGGCCCCGGCCTTCGGCAAATACGTTGCTGTTGAGCAGCAGCTGCATGGTGAACGTCTTGTTATGATCCGGCCCTTCCGCGTTGGCCAGCCGGTATTCCAGCGTTTCCTGCCGGCTTTTCTGCACGATCTCCTGCAGCATCGTCTTGTAATCCTTGAACGCGCCGCCATGCCGCGCCGCTTCGGCCTTGCGCGGCACGAAGCTCAGCACGAACGCCCGCGCGGGCTCTATGCCGCCGTCCAGATAGATCGCGCCCAGCAGCGCTTCGACCGCGTCCGCAAGGATCGACGGGCGCTGCCGCCCCCCGCCCATTTCCTCGCCGTGGCCCAGCTTGATCTCCTGATCGATCCCGAGTTCTTTGGCGATCTCGTAAAGCGTCTGCTCGCATACCACCGCTGCGCGCAGCTTGGTCAGCTCCCCTTCCGGCAACTCCGGAAAGTGGTTGTACAGGTAGTCTGCCGATACAAAGCCCAATACGGAATCGCCAAGGAACTCGAGCCGTTCGTTGTTGTGGATGCGCCGCGCGCGCTGCTCGTTCGCGTAGGACGAATGGGTCAGCGCCTTCTGGAACAGCCTGTCGTCCCGGAACTGATATCCGATCGTTTCCTTCAGCATGGTATCCCTCCTAACAAAAACAGAAAGAGCCGCGCTGTGCCGGCTCTGCCTGTCAGGATCCCGATCCCTGCGGGGCCGTCCGCCCGCGCAGAGCCTTCGGGACATGTCCCTTACTCCCCGATCAGCTCAAGGACGTCGCCGACGGTCTTGATCTTCGCGGCGTCCTGCTCGGAGATCTCCCCAACGTCAAACGCTTCCTCGATCGACATCATCAGCTCGACCAGATCCAGCGAGTCCGCGCCGAGGTCTTCCACAAATGTAGTCTCCGGGGTGATGCTTTCCGCATCCACGCCAAACTGTTCTGCCAGAATATTGCAAAGCTTTTCAAACATAGTGTTTCCTCCTGCAAGCTGTCTAATGATGCTGCACCGCAGCCTCTTTCTACCATGTATGATAGAGGCTTCCGGCGCGTCTGTCAAGAGGGAACGGCAAAATTTTTTTTTCATCCGCCGAAAACTTTGCGCGCCGCCGCCCTGCCGGAGGCCGTTTCAGCCGACGGTCATAAAGCCGACCTGCCCCGCGATCTCCGCGATCAGCCCCGAGCGGCAGAATTCGATCGCCTGCCGCACGGCGTTCATCGCCGCCGTCTCGTTCGAGGAGCCGTGCGCCTTGATGACCGGGCACGATATGCCAAGGAACGGCGCGCCGCCGATCTTGTCCTGATCGAACAGGCCGCGGAAGTCGTCCAGCCCGCCCTTGACCAGCAGGTAGCCCAGCTTGGTACCCGCCGAACGCAGGAACACCTGTTTCAGTTCGCCGGACATGAACTTGGCGACGCCCTCGATCGTTTTCAGCATCACGTTGCCCGCAAAGCCGTCGCAGACCGCCACGTCGCACGCGCCCAGCGGCACGTCCCGCCCTTCGACGTTGCCGACGAAGCGCAGCCGCCCCGCGTCGCCCGCCGCCTTCAGCAGCCGGTAAGCCTCGAGCCGGAGCGGGTCGCCCTTCGTGTCCTCCGAGCCGTTGTTCACCAGCCCGACGCGCGGCTGCTCCACGCCCATGATCTTCCGCATATACAGCGAGCCCATAAACGCAAATTGCAGCAGGTATTCCGCTGTGCATTCGGTGTTCGCGCCCGCGTCCACCAGCAGCACCTGCCCGCCCGCGCACGGCATCACCGGCGCGAGCGCGCCCCGGCGGATGCCCTTGATCCGCTTGCAGAACAGCGTGGCGCCCGCCAGCAGCGCGCCCGTCGAGCCTGCCGAAACGATCGCGTCGCCCTCGCCTTTCTGCACCATTTTGAGCGCTACCGCCATCGAGGACTCCGGCTTCTTCCGCAGGACGGTCGCCGGGTCGTCGTGCATATCTACGAGGTCGGGCGCGTGTACGATCGAAACATGGGGCGCGCCCTCCGCGCCGTCCGCCTTCAGGATCGCGCGCAGCCGTTCCTCCTGCCCGACCAGCACCACGTCCTCGCCGAACTGCTTCGCCGCCCGCACGCCGCCGCGCACGATCGCCTCGGGCGCGTTGTCGCCGCCCATGGCGTCTACTATGATCTTCATCCTGCCATCTCCTTTGCGATGCTGTCCACGGCCTCCAGCGCGCGCGCCGAGACCGCCTGGTTTTTCTCGCGCTTGCCGCGCACGCGGTAACCCAATGGGTCGATAATACCAAAGTTAATGTTCATCGGCTGGAATTTCGTCACCGTTTCGTTGGAAATGTACGCCGCCAACGCGCCGATCGCAGTCGTTGCCGGGAAGGCGGGCAGCGGTTTGCCCAGCGCTTCGCACGCCGCCGAAACGCCGGCCAGCCAGCCGGACGCATCCGATTCGACATAGCCCTCGACCCCGGTCATCTGCCCGGCAAACCGGATGCGCGGGTCGCTGCGCAGCGCATAGGTCGCATCGAGCAGGCGCGGGGAATCGAGGAAAGTGTTGCGGTGCATCACGCCATAGCGCACGAATTCCGCATCCCGCAGCGCGGGGATCATGGAGAACACCCGCTTCTGTTCGCCAAATTTCAAATGCGTCTGGCACCCGACCAAGTTGTACAGGCTGCCCTGCGCGTTGTCGCGGCGCAGCTGTAAGACGGCGTAAGGGTCCTTCCCCGTTTTGGGGTCGGGCAGGCCAACCGGCTTCAGGATGCCGTACAGCAGCGTATCGTGGCCGCGCCGCGCGTTGACCTCAATCGGCATGCAGCCCTCAAAGACCCGGCTGTCCTCAAAGCCGTGTACCTCGGCCTGTTCAGCCGTGGTCAGCGCTTCCCAGAAAGCGTCAAACTGCTCGCGGTCCATCGCGCAGTTGATATAATCCGCCGTGCCCTTGCCGTAGCGGGAGGCGAACCACGCCTGCGAAAGGTCGATGCTTTCGGCGGTGACGATGGGCGCCGCCGCGTCATAAAAATGCAGGAATTCCCCGCCTACCAGCCGGTGGATGTCCTCAAACAGCGCGTCGGAGGTCAGCGGCCCGGTCGCCACGACCACCCGCCCCTCGCGGGGGATCTCGACCGCTTCGCCGCGCTCGATCGTAATGAGCGGATGCGATTCGATCCGCTGCGTGACCAGCCGCGAAAAGGCCTCCCGGTCGACGGCAAGCGCTCCGCCCGCCTCTACCTGCGTTTCATCCGCGCAGCGCACGATCAGCCCGCCCAGCCGCCGCAGTTCTTCCTTGAGCAGCCCCGCCGCGTTGGAAAGCTCGTTCGAGCGCAGCGAGTTCGAGCATACCAGCTCCGCCAGGCCGTCCGAATGGTGCGCCGGGGTCTTCTTGTCCGGCTTCATCTCCCGCAGGAGCACCGGCACGCCGCGCCCGGCCAGCTGCCAGGCTGCTTCGCAGCCCGCCAGCCCCGCGCCGATCACGGTCACTCGTTCTGTATTCATGCTTCTGCCTCGCCGTCCGTCCCAGCCGCTTCCGCCGCCTTTTCCGTAGTTTTCTTCGTTGACGCGGCCTTCTTCACCGTCTTCGCCGCCGCTGTTTTCGTCGCGGTCGATTTTTTCGCCGCCGCCGTCTTTGCAGTGGTCTTTGCCGCCGTCTTCTTCGCAGCGGGTTTTTTCGCCGTCGTCTTCTTTTCCTCCGTCTTTTTCGCGGCGGTCTTCTTTGCCGCCGTCTTCTTCGCCGCCTTGCCTTCCTCGGCGGCTTCCTTCTCCGCGGCCTCCTTGGCGGCGGCGCGTTCCGCAGCCTTGGCGGCGCGCGCCTCGCGGCGCTGGCGGTTCTTCTCCGCCTCCTCGGGCGGCAGGCCCTCCTTCACCAGCTCGGAATAATTGCAGCCCTCGCGCAGGCAAACGTCGCGCACTTCCTTCGAGTCGCGGTCGGTATGCCGGAACAGCGACGAATCGCAGGTCGGGCACTTGGTCTTGAGCGGCTTATCCCAGGTCATGAACTGGCAGGTCGGGAAGGTATCGCACGAATAATAAACGTAGCCGCGCGCCGACTTCTTCTTGACCACCTTCGCGCCGCATGCCGGGCACGCCGCGCCGGTATCCTCGGTGATCGCCTTGGTGTTCGTACACTCGGGGAAGCCCGGGCAGGCCAGGAATTTGCCGAAACGCCCGATTTTGATGACCATGTTCCGGCCGCACTTCTCGCAGATCACGTCGGTGACTTCGTCCTCGATCTTGATGCGGGTCTTCTCCAGGTCCTTTTCCGCCTGATCGAGCGCGCCCTCGAAATCGGCGTAAAACTCGTGCAGCAGCTTGATATAATCGAGCTTGCCCGCCTCGACTTCGTCGAGACGCTGTTCCATGTTCGCGGTAAATTCGTAATCGGCAACCGACTTGAACTTGTCGACCAGCAGCCCGGTAACGCCCTCGCCGAGCGGGGTCGGGCGCAGGCTCTTGTTTTCCTTCACGACATACGAGCGGTCGATGATCGTCGCGATCGTCGGCGCGTAGGTCGACGGACGGCCAATGCCTTTCTCCTCCATTGTACGGATGAGGGATGCCTCGGTATAGCGCGCGGGCGGCTGGGTAAAGTGCTGCGCCGGTTCGACCGCATCCGCGCGCAGGCGGTCGCCTTCGTGGAAAACCGGGAGCGGCTTCCCGGCTTCGCCCTTGTCGGCGTCGTCCGTGCCCTCCTCGTAGACTGCGGTGAAGCCCGCGAACGCGACGGTATGCCCGGAGGCGCGGAATATGTGGCCTTCGCAAAGGATATCGGCGGAAATGGTGTCATAGATCGCCTCCGCCATCTGGCAGGCGACGAAGCGCGACCAGATCAGCTTGTAGAGCTTATACTGGTCGGGCGAGAGCGAGCCGCGGATCTCGTCCGGCAGCAGCGCCACGTTGGAGGGGCGGATCGCTTCGTGCGCGTCCTGCGCCGCGCCCTTGGTCTTAAACACACGCGGCTTGCCGGGGTAGTATTCCTCGCCGTAGCGCCCCCGGATGAAGGCCGCGACGGTGCTTGTTGCCTCGTCGGAAAGGCGCACCGAGTCGGTACGCATATAGGTGATCAAACCGGTCGTGCCGACGCCCTCGATATCGACGCCTTCGTACAGCTCCTGCGCCACGCTCATGGTGCGGCGCGGGGTCATATTCAGCTTGCGGGACGCTTCCTGCTGGAGCGTCGAGGTGATGAACGGCGCAGGGACCGACTTTTTCTTCTTACCGCGCTTGATCGTGCCGACGGTGAATTCGTTCCCGGCGACCGCCGCGGTGACGGCCATCGCCTGTTCCCCGGTCTTGAGCTCGGCCTTGCCGTTTTGATCGCCGTAGTAGCGGGCGGTGAATTTGCCGCCCTCCGCCGTGGCGAGCTGCGCGTCGATCGTCCAGTATTCCTCGGGGACGAAGGCACGGATCTCCTTCTCCCGGTCGACCACCAGCCGGGTCGCGACCGACTGCACGCGTCCGGCGGACAGGCCGCGCTTAACCTTGCGCCAGAGGAAGGGCGACAGGCGGTAGCCGACGATACGGTCGAGGATGCGGCGCGCCTGCTGCGCGTCGATCAGGTCGATATCCAGGTCGCGGGGATGGTCGATGCCGTAGCGCACCGCGTTTTTCGTGATCTCGTTGAAGGTCACGCGCTTGGAATTGGAATCCTTGAGCTTGAACAGCTCCTTGATGTGCCACGAGATCGCTTCGCCTTCGCGATCCGGGTCAGTCGCGAGGAAGACGAAGTCGCTCGCCTTCGCCGCCTTGCGCAGCTCGGCGATCAGCTTGTCCTTGCCCTCGATGGGGATATATTCGGGCTCGAAATCATGTTCGAGGTCGACCCCCATCGTTTTGCGCGGCAGGTCGCGCAGATGGCCCATCGACGCCTTGACGACGTAATCGGAGCCCAGATACTTGCCTATCGTTTTCGCCTTGGCAGGCGACTCGACAATAACCAGTTTCGACATAATTTTCCTCCAAATCAAATCTATATGATCGCCGGGATATCCGGCGGAAGATCGCAAATCCAGCGCTGCGGCAGCCGGAAGCCGCCGCAGCCCGGCGTCCCTCAGTCCCGGCCCTGCGCAGGGGACGCCGTCCGCGCAGGGCCGCGCGCGTCAAGGCGCGGTCTATTCGCAAAGCGAGATCATGCCGCCCTCGTTCCGGAGCAGCGCGTCCAATTCCAGCATCGTAACGATGGAAAGCAACTGGGGCGCAGGGTAACCCGTCGCCGCAATCAGCTGGTCGGTCGACCGCGCGCCCGCGCGGTCGGCCTTCAGCACCCGCCGCTCCTGCTCGGACAAGCCCTCCGGCAACGGCGGCAGACCCGCCTTCGACGGCTCCGGCGTATGCTGGGCCGGTCTCTGCACATCCGAAGCAGTCTGCTCCGGATGCGGGGGCTTAGCCGCCGACGCCTTGCGCCGCCGGTCGCCGCGCGCCTCCCGTTCGTCGATCTGACGCCACAGGTCGGGCTTTCCCTTCTTTTGCGCGTGCTTCGGCTCCGCGTCCTTCGCGACCGGCTCCGCATCCTTCGCGGGACGGCCCGTCAGGCTGCGGAAGGCCCGGTCGATCTTCGCCTCGTCCGGGATCTCGCGCAGCATCCCGCCGTATGCCCGCACGAGCTGCACCGGGTCGGTCAGCAGGTCGGCTTCATGGTCGCGGATCAACGCGTTACACCCCGCCGACCGGCTTTCCCCCAGCCGGTCGGGCGCCGCGTATACGTCGCGCCCCTGGTCGAGCGCCAGCCGCGCCGTGATCAGCGCGCCCGAGTTCAGCGGCGCTTCGATCACGATGGTCGCCAGTGACAGGCCGCTGATGATCCGGTTGCGCTGGGGGAAATGCCAGCCCGCAGGCTCGCTCCCCGGCGGGAATTCGCTCAGCAGCGTACCGCCAACGAGCAGGTCGCCGAACAGGTGCGCGTTCCGGATCGGATAACAAATGTCAACGCCGCAACCGAGCACCGCGATCGAACCCGCCCGGCAGGGGGCGCGCAGCGCCCCGCGGTTGGCGGCGCCGTCGACGCCGTCCGCCATGCCCGAAACGACCAGGAACCCGCTTTCGGCCAGGCTGTAGGCAAAGCGCTCGGCCATCATCAGCCCGTAGGCGCTCGCATTCCGCGTGCCAACGATCGAAAGCATAGGACGGGTATCCCACAGCGGCTGCTGCCCGCGCCAGTACAGCACGGCGGGCGGGTCGTAAATATGGCGCAGCCGGTCGGGATAATTGCTGTCGCCCAACGTCAAAATGTGATAATCTTTTTTGGCGCAGGTCTCCAGAATGCGATCGGCCCCGTCCAGGCTTTTGTCCGAAAGCGCGTCGACCTGCGCCGCAGTCAGCCCGCCGCACAGCAGGAGCGCGCCCCGTCCTGCGGCGTAGACCGCCTCCGGGTCGCCGAAGTGTTCCAGCAGCTGCGCCGTCACGCGCGGGCCGACGCCGTTACGGGTCGCCAGCCAAAGCCAGTATACGCGCGAAGCCATGTTGTCATTCCCCCTTTGCATCCCGGACGCGGAAGCGCCGCTCCCCCCGAGGGATGCATCCTTTTCCATTTATACTTGCGAACATTGAATATTGCTGTTTGCTTCGCCTGCGCGGCGGGCGCCGGGGCTCTGCCCCGGAACCCCGGTCCTACGCGGACGGCGCCAAAGGGACTTGTCCCTTTGGAATCCCTTTCTCGCCTGCGGGCGGGACAGGTGCGCGCAGGCCGCTGCTGCGTCCTGACCGCCCCGCCAGAACAACGGCGGGGCGGGTGATTATTTGCGGCAATCGTTTCGGAACGCAAGAAAATAAGACGCGCCGTCCCGGCGCTGCCCGCAAGGGGCGCGCCCCCTGCCCGGCTCTCCAATCTTTTGCCAGCCTTTCCCGCTCCGCCCCGCCGTCCTTTTGGCGGGACGGAGCCGCACGCATGCGCGGCCGGAACGCGCCCAAGCCCCCGTCCCGCCCGCAGGCGACGAAAGGGAGTCCAGAGGGATAAATCCCTCTGGCGCCGTCCGCGCAGGACCGCCCGCCGCGCAGGCGGACGTTACCCCGCCGCGCCGCCGTTCGCCTGGTACAGCTCCCAGAGCAGCACCGACGCCGCGACGCCTGCGTTCAGCGATTCGGTGCGCCCCGCCATCGGGATCACGACCGTCCGGTCGCTCAGCGCGACCGTTTCCGCACGAACGCCGTGCCCCTCGCTGCCCACAACGAACGCGCACCGCCCCAGCGGCAGCTCCGGCAGCGGGACGCTGTCCTCCCGCAGCGCCGCCGCATAGACCGGCAGGCCCTGCGCCCGGAGCTGCATGGCCGCCTCCGCCAATGGCAGACGGTACAGCGGCTGGCGGAAGATCGAGCCCATCGTGCCGCGCAGGACCTTCGGCGCGGTCGAGTCGGCGCAGCCCTCGCACAGCACCAGCGCGTCCAGACCGAACGCCTCCGCCGTGCGCACGATCGTGCCAATGTTCCCCGGGTCCTGCACGCCGTCCAGCAGCATCGCCGTGCGCACCGGCGGCAGGCTGCCGCCCAGCACCGGACTTTCACAGCTGAAGATCACGCCCTGCGGCGTTTCTACGTCGCTGGCCAGCGCAAACAGCTGCGGCGGAGCCGTATACAGCGCCGCGCCCTGTTCCTCCGCACGCCCCAGCAGGCCGTCCGGCTTCTCGCCCTCCCGCACGAGTACGGTCCTGACTTTCACGCCCGATGTGAGCGCTTCCGTCAGCATCTTTTCGCCTTCGCACGCCAGCTCCCCGGTCGACCGCCGGTACTTCTTGTCCCGCGCCAGCCGCGCAAGATGCCGCAAGGCGCCGTTTTGACGGCTCTCTACACGGATCATGCGCGCAGCCCGACCTTTTCCAGGTCTTCATTGGTACCAATCATTACCAGCACCAGCCCCGCCGGCAGCGGCGCGCACGGATCCGGGCTCAGGCTCAGCTTTTCGCTGTCCTTCGGCCGCGTCGCTAAAATCGTCACGCCGTATTTCGCGCGCACATTAAGCTGCACCAGCGTTTTGCCAACCCACCGTTCCGGCACCGGCAGCTCCGCGACCGAAAAGTCTTCGGTCACGCTCACATAATCCAAAAAAGTGCGCATACTCATCGTGCGGGCCAGCCGCACGCCCATTTCCTCTTCCGGAAATACGATCTCGTCCGCCCCGACCCGCTGCAGCACCAGCCGGTGCAGGCTGCTGCGCGCCTTCGCGATCACATGCGGCACGCCCGCCTCCTTCAACAGCGCCGTCGCCAGCACGCTGTTTTCGATGTTCGACGCGACCGCGACCACCGCACAGTCAAAATTCCTCGCGCCTGCGGCGTTCAGCACGCCTTCCTCCGTCGCGTCGCCCACGATCGCGTGGGTCACATCCTCCGCAATGTGCTGCACCGCGTCGGCGTCGCGGTCGATCACCAATACCTCATTGCCAAGCTCGCACAGCTTGCGCGCGACCGAGCGCCCAAAACGCCCCAGCCCTACGATCAAAAACGATTTCATTCGGTCTCCTCCGTTTCTCTGCCCCCGGCCGGGCGCAGCCCCTTCTCTATCGAAAGTCCATTCCAAATCCATTTCCAATGCTTCGATCCGTTCCGGATCCGCCTTGCGACGGGATCTCTACCCGGACAGCGGTCAGCCTACCATGACTTGCCCTTCCGGATATGTGATCTTGGGCGGCGACTGCCTGCGCATGAGTACGCCGACCCCCAGCGTCAGCACGCCGACGCGTCCGAAATACATCAGCGCGATCAGCAGGCAATGTGAAAAAGCCGACAGGCTGGGCGTAATGCCCATCGACAGGCCCGCCGTACCGAACGCCGACGCGACTTCGTACATGCAGGGCATGAGCGGAAGCCCCTCGACGTGGGCCATCAGGATCGAGCCGCCGAACACGAACACCGTGCCGACGACCAGCATCGTTACCGCGTTCATGATCGCGCCCACCGAAATGCGCCGCCCAAACGCGATTACCTCGCGCCGCCCGCAGACCGCCGTCCAAGCCGTCAGCAGCAGCACCGCGACCGTTACCGTCTTCAAGCCGCCCGCCGTGGAACCTGGCGAGCCGCCGGTCAGCATCAGCACCACCGCCAGCCCCTGGCTCGAACCGGTCAGCGCGCCCTGGTCGATGCCGCCAAAGCCCGCCGTGCGCAGCGTGGCCGACTGGAACGCCGCCGCCAGCACCTTCCCCGGCGCGGAAAGCGCGCCCAGCGTGCCCGGGTTATCCCACTCGAACCACATGGTCAGCACCCAGCCGAGCGCCAGCAGAACCGCCGTCGCCGTCAGCGTCAGCTTGGTGTGCAGGCTGAACCGCTGGAATTTCCGTTTTTCGTAAACATCGCTCCAGACGAAAAAGCCCAGCCCGCCAATGACAATCAGCGCCATCAGCGTCAGGCAGACCACCGGGTCGTCCACATAATTGCCCACGGAGACGAACGCCTGTTCGGCGCCCAGCAGGTCGAAGCCCGCGTTGCAGAACGCCGAAACCGAATGAAAGATCCCGAATTTCAGCCCGGTCAGCAAGCCATAATCAAACGAAAACCGGCAGGCCAGGATCGCCGCGCCCACGCCCTCAAACAGCAGCGTACCCAGCAGCACCCGCCGCGTCAGGCGCACAATGCCCGCCGAATCGGACAGGTTCAATCCGGTCGAAAGCACCATACGCTCCCGCAGGGTGATCGTCCGCCGCGTCAGCAGCGAAAACAACGTCGCCATCGTCATGAAGCCCAGCCCGCCGACTTGGATCAGCAGCAGGATCACAGCCTGTCCGAACCCGTTCCAGTGCTGCGCCGTGTCAACCAGCACCAGCCCGGTAACGCAGGTCGCGCTGGTCGCCGTGAACAGCGCGGTAAGCGGGTCGGTCCACGTCCCCGCGCGGGAGGCCAGCGGCGTCGATAACAGCGCCGCCCCCGCCATGATGACCGCCAGAAAGCCAACCACCATCATCAGCGCCGGACGGAAGCCGCCCGTTCGCCGGTAAAACCAGTCGTGCAAATCGTTTCCCCCTTCTCCCGGGAAGCACAGCCGCGCGGCGCGCCTCCCTTTGATGTCTGTATTTTTTACAGGGCGCCGGCGCGCCCCGTATAATCCGACAAAAGCCTGAGCACCGGTCGCTGTGCTCAGGCTCGTTCGATGTCCCCTGGCCTGCGTCCTTCCACAGCAGGCCCCTGAGACGGCTGTCTGATCCGGCGGCAGGGTCGGTCGGCGTGCTCCGCGCGGCTTGTTCCGGCAAGTATCGCGATCGGATCGCACCGCCCATTCCCCGCTGCCCAGGCCCTCCGGCACATCAGTCAAGCCTATTATACCATTAAATATTGGTCTGTCAAATAGGATTTGAAAAAAAATCAGCCGTCCGCTTCCCCGCTGGGCCTGCCCCGCAGCGAATCGCTGAACGCTTTCAGCTCCCGCTTCCGCGTCTCCGGCAATCGGTTATAATCGACATCCGCGATCGCCCCTTCCAACGCGTACAGATGCACCAGGCACACCTCCGGATAGCGGAGCTTCAACTGGAAATACGCCTGCTCCGCGCCCAACTCCGCCAGCTGCTCAGGCGAGCCGATCCCCGCCGCGGCCAGCTTCCGGGACATCTCTTTTCCAAGGTTCCGCATCGACGCCAAGCCTGTCATGCGTCCCCCTCCTTCCCTGTATTTGCGCTTAGGAATCTTAAAGAAATAACATAATGGTTTTAATCTTTATTAAAGCCATAAATAA
>CAJUGU010000079.1 GCA_910586105.1 uncultured Eubacteriales bacterium
TAATGACCCCAGACCCCGAGATGCTTGCCCATCTCCCACGCCTGCGGGCGGGACGGGGGCTTTGGCTCCCTGCTGGTTTTCAGCGTGCTGCTGACCTGCCCGCCAGAACGACGGCGGACAGGTTGGTCAGCCAAACCGCCAAAGGGTTCATTTGCAAGACTACCAACAGTTTATGGCTTCAGGACCTGCCCGTGAGAGCGGATGGCGGTCATGTCAGCCAGTCCATACCGTCTGACCGTTTCACTTTTTGATTTTCCTTGTGCATAACGGTTTTCCTTCTTTTGCCGTGATACACAAGAACTGGTGGAGAAACCGGAGTTATGCTCCGGTTTTTCCATATTAGTTGTGGTTGCAGTTTTCCACAACTGTTATCCACAGCCTGTGGATAAAATACTTTGATATGCTGCTCATTCTTGTAATATTTTAATGAAATATTACAAAACGTAAATACTTGATCCGCCCAACGCTCTATAATTGTCCACAATTTGCACAGAGTTATCAACAACCTTGTGTATAGAGGTTGGGGAAAACTTTTGTGCAGGTGCTCCAAGATTCTACAAGTGGGATCAGCAAAATTCGACAAATCGGGGAGGAAATACCCTTGCAATACCCAGCTGGAAGCTATGATATCGCGGTGATCGGCGCCGGACATGCAGGCATTGAAGCCGCGCTTGCCGCCGCCCGTCTCGGCATGAAAACGCTCTGTTTTACGATCAATCTGGACGCGGTCGGCAATATGCCTTGCAACCCGGCGATCGGCGGGACGGCAAAAGGACATCTCGTGCGCGAGATTGACGCGCTTGGCGGCGAAATGGCCCGCGCCGCAGACGCAGCCTGTATTCAATATCGGATGCTGAACCGGGGGAAAGGCCCGGCCGTCCACTCGTTGCGGGCGCAGGCCGACCGCATGAAATATCGCGCTTATATGAAGCACGCCCTTGAAATGCAATCCGGGCTGTCGCTTAAACAGAATGAAGTTGTGGATATTATAGTCAGCGACGGCGCAGTTCAGGCGGTGGTTACGGATACCGGCGCGGTTTATGAGGTGCGGGCGGCGATCGTCTGCTCGGGCACTTTCCTCGGCGGGCGTACCATCGTCGGCGAATGCATCCGACAGGGAGGACCCGACGGCATGTTTGCCGCGACGCGGCTGACCGATTCGCTTCGGCGATTGGGCCTGCGGCTCCAACGCTTCAAAACGGGTACGCCTGCCCGGATCAACCGCCGTTCGATCGACTTTTCCGTCATGGAGCTTCAGCCCGGGGAGCAGGAGATCATACCGTTTTCGTTCGAGACCGAACGCCCGCCGGAGAATCAGGCGGTTTGTCATTTGACCTACACCAGCCCGGAAACTTTGCAGGTGATCCGGGAAAACCTTGACCGTTCGCCGCTTTACAGTGGAGAGATCGAGGGTACCGGCCCTCGTTATTGTCCGTCGATCGAAGACAAAGTCGTCCGTTTCGCGGACAAGGCGCGCCATCAGCTGTTCATTGAGCCGATGGGGTTGGACACGGAAGAAATGTATGTGCAGGGCTTTTCGTCTTCTATGCCTGAGGATGTACAGGTGAAGATGCTGCGCTCTGTCTACGGCTTGGAGCATGCGGAAATGATGCGCCCGGCCTATGCGATCGAATACGATTGCATTGACCCGTTGGAACTTAAACCGACGTTGGAAACCAAGGCGTATTCCGGTCTCTACGGAGCAGGGCAGTTCTGCGGCTCTTCCGGATATGAGGAAGCGGCGGCGCAGGGATTGGTAGCCGGCGCCAACGCCGCGCTTAAACTGCTGGGGCGGGAACCGCTCATACTGGACCGTGCCGACGGCTATATTGGTACTCTGATTGACGATCTTGTCACCCGCGGCACGAACGAACCCTATCGTATGATGACCTCGCGCTCAGAATACCGTCTTTTGCTCCGCCAGGACAACGCTGACGAACGGCTGGTCGAGATCGGCGCGCGGATTGGCCTGAACAGTCCGGAACGCGTCCGGCGCACCCGCGAAAAATATGAAGCGGTCGCGCGCGAGATCGAACGGCTGGAGCATACCGGCATTGCGCCGACGCCGGAGGTGCAGGGATATTTGCAGTCCTCTGGCTCCGCGCTGTTAAAGGGCGGCGTGCGTCTGGTCGATCTGCTCCGCCGCCCCGAACTGAATTATGACGGCCTTGCGTCCTTCGATCCGGAGCGTCCGCCGCTCCCGCCGCTCGTGCGCGAACAGGTCGAGATCCGCGTAAAGTACGATGGTTATATCCGCCGTCAGCTCGACGACGTAGCCCAGTTCCGCCGTTTGGAAGGAAAATTGCTGCCGGAAAACATCGATTATTTATCGATCCCGTCGCTGCGCTTGGAAGCCCGGCAAAAGCTCGATCGCATCCGTCCGCGTTCCTTTGGGCAGGCCAGCCGGATCTCGGGGGTATCCCCGGCGGACATCACGGCGCTGATGATCTATGTCACGTCGCTGGAAAACGGATAAGTTTTCCACAACCTGTGGAAAAATGGCGCCCATCGCCGGGAGCCGCATACGGAAACGAAATGGGGGAGGAACGATGAACGACCGCGAAATTTTACTTGCCGGGCTGTCGCAGCTCGGTATTGAAGATCACGAAGCGGCGGAAAAGCTGCTTCGCTTTTCCAAGCTGCTGCTGGAAAAAAATCAGGTGATGAACCTGACGGCAGTCACCGACCCTTGCGAGGTCGTGACCCGCCACTTTTTGGATTGCGCGGTGCTTGCGCCCCTGATCGGAAGGGGGGACCGCGTGGTAGACGTCGGCTGCGGAGCGGGCTTTCCGGGCGTACCGCTTGCGCTGCTCACCGGCGCGGAAGTCACGTTGTTGGATTCGTTGAAAAAGCGCATCCAATGGTTGGCAGAGGTCTGCGAAACGCTCCCGATCCCGAACGCAGCCGCCGTCCATGCCCGTGCCGAGGAATTTGGCAGGCGCGGCGAATTTGATTTTGCGGTTTCCAGGGCGGTCGCGCGCTTAAACGTATTAGCCGAACTGTCGCTGCCGCTGGTGCGTCCGGGCGGCGTATTCCTTGCGATGAAGGCAAGCGACTGCGCGGCGGAAGTCGAGGAAGCCCGGGATGCCATCGCGATCCTTGGCGGAGAGCTTTCCGAGATGCGCGCCTACACGCCGCCGCAGACCGACCTTGCGCGCTGTCTGGTCGTGATCCGCAAAACGGGGAAGACCCCGCCGCAATATCCGCGCCGCTTTGCGAAGATCTCCGCGCACCCGCTTTGAATCGCGGGTTATCCCTTCTTGAATAACGTGTTTAGCCCGAAAGCGCCAGCCGTTTTCGGGCTGGATTTTTGGGAAATATTACAGTTCGTAGCACGATTACGGACTGTTATTTTTTGCTGAGAAATAGTTGAAAATTGGATATTCGCCGTATATTCGGTCTGATTATGTTGGGAAAAGAGGTTTCTTGCGTTATTTTTTCCTTTACAAACTGGAATAAAATGGTAATCTATAACTATGAGGAAGCGCCGCCTCGGTTTTGCGGACGGGCTGACGAGGGCAAATGGCTGTAAGATCGGGGGAGAGAAGCGCGCTGCGGATCCCTTGATAACGCCGCGTATAGGCGTTGGATTGCAGGCATCTGCGCTGCCAGACCCCCCAGGGCAACGCTTCTTGAAGTAAAACGCAGAAAGGGAGATCGCACATGACACCACCGATCAGCATAACCACTACGGACCGTCCGCTTCGCCGGGTCCGCATCAACATGATCACCCGCAATCCTTACCAACCCCGCAAATATTTTGACCCGGAGGCGATCAACCAGCTTGCCGAATCGATCCGCCTGTACGGGGTATTGAATCCGTTGACGGTACGCCGGAAAAGCGGCGGCTATGAGCTGATCGCTGGCGAACGCCGTCTGCGTGCCGCGCGCGCGGCCGGGCTTTCGGAGGTACCCTGCATTGTCATGACGGCGGATGAGCAGGATTCCTCTGCGATCGCGCTGGTCGAAAACCTGCAACGGCGCGACCTGGATTTTTTTGAGGAGGCGTATGGCTACCGCCAGCTGATTGAGCTATACGGCCTGACGCAGGAAGAAGCGGCCCGCCGGGTGGGGAAGACCCAAAGCGCGGTAGCGAACAAGCTGCGCCTGCTGAAGCTGTCGCCAAAGAACATGGATATGATCCGCGAGGCGGAATTGACCGAACGGCACGCGCGCGCCCTGCTGCGCATTCAGGACGAAGACGCGCGGCTGATGGCGACCCAATACATCATTGAGCATGAGCTGAACGTCAGCCGTACCGAACAATATATTGACAAGCTGCTGACCGAGCAGGAGCTTGCGGCCCCTGCGAAAGGGCGGCTACGCATGATGCTGAAGGATGTGCGGTTGTTTTTGAATACGATCGATCGCGCGGTAGGGACGATGCAGTCCTGTGGCGTCCGGGCAGATGTGCAGCGTGAGGAAAACGAGAATGGGCTGCTGCTCACCATATCGATCCCGCACGCCCGCGTGAATTGATGTTTGATGTAAACCTTCACCGTTGTTTGAGCGTATGCGATCTGCCGGAAGGAATGCACGTTTCCGATCGAGCAGGGATCTTCTTCAATGCGACCGCCTACGCGCCAGAATCCAATACCGATTTGGGCTGGCTGCTCGAACCTGTCCGGGACGCAGTTCATGATCGATCCCGCTTCTTGGGCTAGCCTGAATAAACCTTGACCGGAGATGGAGAATATGTCCAGATTTGCTGGGAACCTGTTTCACGTGAAACATTTCCCATATTTCCAAGCCGCCGGGAAGAAAACTGCGCGTGCAATTGATAGCCCGATCAAAAGGGGACTCTGCGCACAAAATCATTTCCCAAGAAATCAAGCTATGAATCCTCGTATACGCCTATCCATCCTATAGGAGCATCAACCATCCGCGCTTGCATCGGATTTTCCGTTTACGATTTGACCGATCGAGCAGCAAAATTTTGATAAAAGCCATTGCCGTTCATGGGTCTTGCGGCGAAGCGTTCCTTTACCCTTCTCTGGGCAAATCAATGCTGAAAAGCGGCGGGAGGGCTGATCGCCAACGATTTTGAAGACTGCTTATCTTCTACGAGCGGAATATGCAACCGCTTTCAACCTTTTTTACACGTGAACCATTTCCAATTTTGCCTACACCAACAAGCCTTAATGGCTTTTGACAACCCCCATATTTTTCCTCCGTTGTTTCACGTGAAACATTTTTTGAAATGCTTCACGTGAAACTTTTTGTATTCCCTTGCAAGTGCCATGAAAAAGGGGTATAATAATTCAAAAGGTATATTCCGTGTTAACAGCCGCAGCGGCGCAAAAGAATGGGGCAGCGCTGAAAACCATCCCCTCCCGCTGTGCAATCAAAACAAATACAAATGTTGGGGCGAAATTTAATGGCAAAAATTATAGCATTTGCAAATCAAAAAGGCGGCGTGGGCAAAACAACGACCGCCGTCAACTTGACTGCCGCGCTTAGTGAAATGGGGAAGCGCGTCCTGCTCTGCGATTTTGACCCGCAGGGCAACGCGACTTCCGGCGTGGGCGTCGATCCGCGTAAGCTGGATACTACGGTTTACGATTTAATCCTCGAAGAAAAGCCGGACGTGCGCGCGGCGATCGTGCAGACAAAGTGGGCGGATGTGCTCGGTTCAAACACCGAGCTGGCCGGGGCCGAGATCGACCTGATCTCTATGCCCGAACGCGAATATCGTTTGCAGCATCTGCTGCGCGAGGTAAGCGCTGATTATGATTATATCATGATCGACTGTCCGCCCTCGCTCGGTATCCTGACCTTGAACTGTCTCTGTGCAGCCGATGCCTTTCTGGTGCCGCTGCAATGCGAATATTACGCATTGGAAGGGCTTTCCCAGTTGATGAACACCGTCCGTGCGGTGCAGAAGGGCTTAAACAAGGGGATCCGTTTGGAGGGCGTCCTGCTCACGATGTTTGACGGGCGCACGAACCTGTCGATACAGGTGGTCGAGGAGGTTAAAAAGCATTTCGGAGACAAGGTCTATTCGACCGTTGTACCGCGCAACGTCCGTTTAAGCGAGGCGCCGAGCCACGGTCAGCCGATCACGGCCTACGACCGTTACTGCCGGGGCGCGGAAGCATATCAGGAGCTTGCGGAAGAATTCATTTCCAAAAACTGACCTATGCTCTCAGGAAGGGCGCGTTTCGCGCGTCTTTCGGCATAAAATACAGCAAGGAAGGTGAAGCCAATGGCAAAAACAAAAGGCGGGCTGGGCAAAGGGCTCGGATCGCTCTTCGGAGAGATCGAAGTCGCGCCGGATGGGACCGTGCTGTCAAATGAACCGCCGCGCACGCTTCCAATGACGCGGATCGAGCCGAACGCCTCGCAGCCGCGAAAGGTCTTCGACGCGGAAGCGATGCAGGAACTGACCGAATCCATCAAGATGCATGGGCTGATCACACCGATCACGGTTCGGCGTCAGGAAAACGGATTATATCAGATCATAGCGGGGGAACGCCGCTGGCGCGCGGCGCGCTCGGCCGGATTGACCGAGATCCCCGCGCACATCATTGAGGCGACCGACGAACAGGTCACAGAGCTTGCGATGGTGGAAAACCTCCAACGGCAGGATCTGAACCCGATCGAAGAAGCGGAAGGCTTTGAAAACCTGATGCAGACCTGCGGTTTGACGCAGGATGAAGCCGCCGTCCGGGTCGGGCGATCGCGTTCGGCAGTTGCGAACGCATTGCGTCTGCTTTCGCTCGAGACGCCGCTCCGGGAGATGGTTGCCGACGGAAGGCTGACCAGCGGACACGCCCGCGCGCTGCTGGCGGTCAAGGATTCGGACAAGCGTCTGGACGCTGCGGAAAAGATGCAAAACATGACCGTCCGGCAGGCGGAAAGCTTCGCCAAGCGGCTGAACCGCAAGCCCAAAGAGACTGAGCAGTCTGCGGAGGGCTTCAACGTCGATTATCTTGCGGAGGTCGAGCACTCCCTGGAAAGCTGCTTGGGCCGGAAGGTCACGATCATGCAGGGAAAAAATGCGGGCGCGCTGACGCTGGAATTTTACGGCTCGGACGATCTTGAACGGCTGATCCAGGCCCTTCGCGTCCTCCAGGTTTGATAGGAGGGGATGGTATGGACGATCAAAAAAGCACGCAGCAGAAAAAGCAGGCTTCGCACTTTATGGCGTTCTATATTGTCGGTCTGTTTTCGATCGCGCTGGTGCTCATCCTTTTGAGCTATTTGACGCAGGCGCGCGCCGACGATCAGATCGCGCACGCTGAGACCCAGCTACAGGAGCAGGTGAGCGCGACGCAGGGCATCCAGGCGAAAATGGAGATCTTACAGGAATCCTACAACGAGCAGGCGCAGCAGATCAGCGCGCTGGAAATGGCGCTGCGGGATATGGAGGCGGCGAGGGAGGAGCTGGAAGAGCAGCTGGAAGCGCAGTCTGGCCTGCTGCGGGCATGTCAATACGCGCGGACAGCGGAGGGCATGGAGCAAATGCACGCCGAATTGGATGCGCTCATTCAAAAATATGGCGTAGAAGCCTTAGACGGCACGGCGCCGGCCAAGCTGATCTGGACGGCGGAAGACGCCGCGCTATTTAACGAATTATGCGGGCTTCCTGCGGCAAGTGCAGAACCCGCGGAAAGCGAATCATAAAAAAAGGAAGGGAAAGAACGATGTTAGACATCAAATTCATTCGCGAGAACGAGACAAAGGTAAAGGAGCGCCTTGCGCTCCGCGGCAAGAGCTATGACGAAGAGATCGCGGCAGCGTTGGCGCTGGACGATCTCCGCAAGCAGATCATCCTGGAAGTGGAAGGTCTGAAAGCGGAGCAAAACAAGGTCTCGAAGCAGATCCCCCAGATGAAGAAAGCAGGGGAGGACACCACGGCGATCATGGCGGAGATGAAGCAGATCGCTGAGCGCGTCAAGGGGCTGGACGCCGAGCGTTCGGAGACCGAAGGCAAGCTGCGGGAAGCGCTGCTGTGCATCCCGAACGTACCGGACGACCGCGTACCGGCGGGTACGGATGACAGCTGCAACCCGGAAGTACGCCGCTGGGGCGAGCCGCGTGCATTTGGCTTTGAGGCGCAGGCGCATTGGGATATCGGCGCAAAGCTGGGCATCCTTGACCCGGAGACTGCCGCGAAGGTGACCGGCTCGCGCTTCCATTTTTATAAGGGGATGGGCGCGCGGCTTGAACGCGCGGTCATTAACTTTTTCCTCGACACGCACACCGGGGAAAGCGGCTACACCGAAGTGTTGCCGCCGTTTATGGCAAATACGGCTTCCATGACGGGCACAGGCCAGCTGCCGAAGTTCGCGGAAGACATGTATCACTTGGAAAATACCGACCTGTATATGATCCCGACGGCGGAGGTGCCAGTCACGAACATGTACCGTGACGATATCATCCCGGCAGACGCGCTGCCGATCCGTTACTGTGCATACTCGGCCTGCTTCCGTGGAGAAGGTGGATCGGCGGGACGCGACCAGCGCGGGCTGATCCGTCAGCACCAGTTCAACAAGGTCGAGTTGGTCAACTTCACCGCGCCGGAGGATTCCTGGACGCAGCTGGACAACCTGACCCATGCGGCGGAAAAGGTACTGCAAGGGCTGGGGCTGCCGTACCGGGTGGTATGCTTGTGTACGGGCGATGTCGGTTTTTCGTCGGCTTGCACCTATGATATTGAGGTATGGATGCCGTCGTATGGCCGTTACGTGGAGATCTCCTCGTGCTCGAACTTCTTGGATTATCAGGCGCGCCGCGCAAACATCCGTTGCCGCAACGCAGAGGGCAAGCCGGTGTTTGCGCACACGTTGAATGGTTCGGGCGTTGCAGTCGGGCGCACGGTAGCTGCGATCCTCGAAAACTATCAGAACGAAGACGGCAGCGTCGTCATTCCGGAAGCGCTGCGCCGTTATATGGGCGTTGACGAGATCCGCTGAATCATCCGAAAACTGCCAATGTTTCACGTGAAACAAGATTTCCCACGGTAGGGAAATGTTTCACGTGAAACAACTTTAGCGGATCCTGTCAGGGGAGGTGAAATATGAACGAATACGCGGAAAAGATACCAAAAAAGAAACGGCGGCGCGGAAAAAAAAGCAGTTCCGCCGTCCCGGGCGGCTTAGGGGAGCAGCAGGTACAAACGGCCATGCTTGAAGAATGGTTCCAGCCGGAACAGCTTGTGGGCTGTACCCCGGCGGAACGCTATTTTGTGCGGCTACTGCATGAATCCCTCTTAGAGAGCACGGCGGACCGCATGCTGGATCACTGCCAGACGATGGCTGGGAAGTCGGCGCGCTTTGCGCGCTGTTTCCTGCGGCTTGCCGGGGAGTGCGACGACGGAACGGCGCCGGTCCTGATCCGGTTTCGGTATGCCTTGCCCGCCTATATCCGTAGTCCGGGACATCCGCTCAGCGTACAGGTGCGGACAAATTACACCCGTTGCCTGCTGGGGTCGGCACGGCTTCAGCTTAGCGAGTTCCGGGGCAGGGAAGCGGCCGAAGCCTTCCTTGCGATCGATGATTTCCCGGTCGAAGAACTGCTGGAGCATTCGCTGTATGCGTTGTACCAGCGTGACTTTGTGCCGCAGTATGTGCAGGCGCCGCTGGAACAGCTGATTGAGGGCGACCCCAAGGATGAATACCCGGCGGCACGGCTGATGCAGCGGCATTTTGTGATTCACGTCGGTGGGACGAACACGGGCAAGACCTACCAGTCGATCCAAAAGCTGATGCAGGCGGAGAGCGGGGCCTATCTGGCGCCGCTGCGGCTGCTCGCCTGCGAGATTCAGGACACCCTGAATCAAAACGGGGTAGCGTGCAGCCTGATCACTGGCGAGGAGGAAGACCTTGTGCCGATGGCGCGGCATATCGCGTCTACGGTGGAAAAGCTCGACCTGTACACGCAATACGCGCTTTGCGTGATCGACGAATGCCAGCTGATCGCCGACCGCGAGCGCGGGTTTGCCTGGACGCGGGCGATTCTGGGATGTCAGGCGGAGGAGCTTCACCTTTGCACGGCGCCGGAGGGGCTGGCGATCGTGCTGCGGCTGATCGAGAGCTGCGGCGACACGTTCGAGGTACACGAGCACGAACGGACGACGCGGCTGGAAGTGCTGCCGGAGCCAACGCCGCTTGAGGAGGTCGAACCGGGCGACGCACTGATCGCATTTTCTAAGAAGACGGTGCTGGAATACGCCGACAAGATGAACGCGGCCGGACACCCAACCTCGATCATATATGGCGCGTTGCCATACCCGGCGCGGCGGATGCAGATGGAGCGCTTCCTGCGGCGCGAGACCGAACTGTTAGTCGCGACCGATGCGATCGGGATGGGGTTGAACCTGCCGGTGCGGCGGATTCTGTTCACGAGCGATGAAAAATTCGACGGGAAGAGACGGCGTGAGCTGCGGCCTGCGGAAATACAGCAGATCGCGGGGCGCGCCGGACGGATGGGGATGTACGATATCGGTTACGTCGGATCGATCATGGAAAGCGAGACGATCCGCGAAGGGATGAAGACTGCGGCGCCGCCGATCCAAAAGGCGATGCTGGGGTTTTCCGACCTGGTGCTCCGTGTCGAGCACGACCTTTTGGAGGTGCTCAAGGTCTGGAACGCCATGCCGACCATCGAGCCGTATGAAAAAATGGATATCAGCGGATATATCTGGATCATTGAAAAGATCCGTGACCGCGGCATTGAATTATCGAAAGCGGAATGCCTGCGCGCAGCGTCGATCCCTTTCGAGGAGAAAAGCGAAGAGCTGTTGGAGCGTTTTCTCCAATACTGCGAGGCGTTTTCGTGGGGGGATAGTACGATCCCGGCGCCGGTGCTGCGATATGATTCGCTGGACAGTCTCGAGCTGTATTGCAAGGAATTGGATCTGTATTATTCCTTCTCCCGGGCTTTCGGATATGAAATGGATCTCGAATGGTTGCATGCGGAAAAGGAGAACAGCGCATCGCGGATCAATGAGATCTTGATCACGCATATCCGTAAGAAGGGGAACGCATGCCGGAAATGCCTGCGGCCTTTGCGTTGGGATTATCCCTTCCGGATCTGTGAACAATGCAGGCGGAACCTGCGCCGGCAAAATCGAAGAGCGGAATAAAAGGATGTGGCTGAACGCCGCATCCTTTTTGTGTTGCATTTGCGGTAAGGTAACGATAATTGCGGGAGTTTAACATGTTCAAAAACGGAGGGAGCGACATTTGAGGGCGCCGCAGCGCACATCAAAAAATTTCAGGCATAACCGGTGGACAGGTTTCATACAGTTTATCAGGTGATGAAAATGAAAGACGTAAAAAATACCCCATTGAACGAGGCGGCGGGATGCCTGCCGCCTCTGCTGCGGATCGCGGTGGAACAGCTTCCGGAAAAGACGGCGGAGCAAACGGAGGAACTGCGATTACGGGCAGGACAACCGCTCGCGGTCTGTTGCGCCGGGCAGGAAGTTGTCATACCGGATACCCAGGTTACAGCGGCAGACTTACGCGAAACGGCAGCGCGCGCGTCGCGCGATTCGATGCAAAGCTATACAGACAGCCTGCGCAGGGGATTCCTGACGCTGGCGGGCGGGCACCGGGTCGGCTTCTGCGGCACGGCGAAGACGGAAAACGGCGTTTTTGACGGTATCCGGGTCTATGGTTCGGTGAACATTCGGGTCGCGCGGCCTGCCTTTGGCTGCGCGCGGGAGGTGTACGAGCAGTCCTGTCGGAGCGGCCCGGCCGATCTGGTGATTTTATCCCCGCCGGGCTATGGCAAAACGACCTTCCTGCGGGACCTGATCCGATGTGCGGCGGCGAACGGGGTACGGGTCGGCGTCGCGGACGAACGGGGCGAGCTGGCGGCGCTGCGCGAGGGCGTGCCGCAGTTCGATCTTGGGGGGCCGGCGGATGTGATTGAGCTGTGTGCGAAGGAAGACGCGGTTCTGCACTTGATTCGGACGATGTCGCCGCGGGTGGTAGCGCTGGACGAGATCACATCGCCGCGCGATGCGGAGGCGGTGCGGTATGCGGCCAACTGCGGTGTGGCGATCTTTGCGACGGCGCATGCCTGCGGGCTGGAAGACTTCCTGCGGCGCGCGGTCTATGGACCGGTGCGCGGCCTGTTCCGTTATGCGGTGGAGCTGCGCATGGAGGCGGGGAAGCGGAGTTTTGAGCTGCACTGTTTGGAAGGCGGTGGATCATGCTGAAGATCATCGGCGCGATCCTGATCATAGGATCGTGCGGAGCGTTGGGGTTATCGGCGCGGCAGGAACTGCGGCGGCGGATTGCGGCGATCGACGGCTGTATCAAAGCGGTCGACCGGATCGAAAGCGAGATTGCGTGCTGCCAAACGGCAAGCAGGGATTTGATCGATCTGCTTGCGCGGGAGGGCGACGAGCAGATCGCGCCAGTCTTCCGGCGGATGGCGGAGCATCTGGACCGGGCCGACGGGTTGTCGTTGGGCTACAAATGGCGGCGGGCAATCGAGGATGTCGGGCCGGTGTGCGGTCTGCGGGCGGACGAAATCGGCATCCTGAGCGATGCAGCGGGCTTTTTGGGGCGATATGACAGTGAGCAGCAGCTTCGTTCCCTGCGGCTGACGGCTGCGCGTCTGGAAGGGGTGCGGTCGGAAGCGGGGGAAGATTTGAAGAACAAGGGGAACCTGTACCGGACCTGCGGGCTGACCTTAGGGGTGCTGGCAGTGATCTTGCTGCTGTAGGCGGCGAAAAGGAGGACGGCAGGAAGTGAATGTAGACCTGATTTTCAAGATCGCGGCGGTAGGGATCCTGGTCGCGGTATTCAACCAGCTTTTGATCCGTTCGGGGCGGGAGGAGCAGGCGTTGATGACGACGCTTGCGGGGCTGGTGGTAGTGATGATGATTCTGGTGCAGGAGATCGGGGCGCTGTTCAGCATGATGAAGGCGGTGTTTGGGTTTTGAGCACGGCGATACAGGCGGCGGGGCTGGCGGTAGGGTGTGCGGCGCTGGCGTTATCGATCAAGCGGGAGAGCGCGCCGCTGAGCTGGTGTTTGGCGCTGGCGGGTGGCATAGCGATCCTGTGGCTGGCGTTGGACGCATTGCAGGCGGGGTTGCGGGAGGCGGCTGGACTTTTGCAGGCCAGCGGCCTTGACAGCGGGATCTACTTACCGGTAGCGCGGGTGGTAGCGATCGGGGTGCTGGTACGTATAGCGGGGACGTTGTGCAAGGATGCGGGGCAAAGCGCTCTGGCGGCGAAGCTGGAGCTTGCGGGGACGATCGCGGCGGTCGCGGCCTGTTTGCCGTTATTCCGACAGGTTTTGCAGCTGGCGGGGGAATTGGTCTGACCCGCGCGGCGGGGCGGATGTCCTACGCGGACGGCGCCAAAGGGCTCTGCCCTCTGGACTCCCGGTCCTACGCGGACGGCGCCAAAGGGACTCGTCCCTCTGGACTCCGCTTATCGCCTGCGGGCGGGACGGGGGATCGCCGGTGCGGAGGGCGGGAAGCTCGATTTCGGATTTCCGGAAAGGAAAGGATGTATGAAGAAAGTAATTTCAGCGCTTATGCTGATCATGCTGGTACTAATGACGCGCCAAATGCCATATGCTTATGCAGTAGGCGCATTTGAAATCGAGGAGATAGAAGGGACGGAAAGCGACGCGGAAGGTCCGCCACGAACGGGGGCGGCCCTGGATGGATCCCAACCGCAAAACGTTACAGCGGTTTTCAGCGATCCGAAGATGGTCAGCGGCGGCGAGGCTTCCGGCGGAACGGAAACGTTCACCGTCGGATCGACAGGTTTTGACTCTGCTTTGTTTGAAAAACAGATGTCCGCAGTAGGCGGCGACAGCCTGACGGACAGCTTGACCCCGGAGCAGCGGGGTTATTTATCGGGCGTTTCCGCGATGCCGGATGCAAGCCTGTGGGGATCCTTCCGGAAGCTGTTCCGCAACGCGCAGGCCGACGCAGGCGGCGCGCTCCGGGACACGCTGCGCAGCCTGATGAAAATTTTCGTGATCGCGGTATTATGCGGTTGTGTGAACGGTTTCGCGCAGGATAACCGGCAGGTCGTCACGATGGGCGGCGCGCTGGCGGTTGCGCTGGTGATGTTTCAGGATTTCCGGTCGGTGCTGCATACGGTTTTAGCGGCGATCGAACAGGTTGGCGTACTGGCGGCGGGCATGTTCCCGGTCATGGCGGCGGCGCTTACGCTGACCGGCGCGGCGGGTACGGCGGCGGCAACGCAGGCGGCGGGGATGTTTGCCTTTGACCTGGTGATCCGATTGATCGAAAATCTGCTTGTTCCGGCGGTCTGCGCCTATTTTGCGGTACTGACGGTAAACACGGCGGCGGGCGGCGACCTGTTAGGCAGTCTGGGCGGCTTGATCCGCTGGGCGGTCACAGGATCGCTCAAGCTGGTATTGACGTTGTTCATCACGTTCCTGACGTTGGGCAGCTCGGTTTCGGGATCGGTCGACCAGTTTTCGTTAAAGGCGGCGCGGTTCGCGGTCTCTGGCAGCGTGCCGGTAGTCGGCGGCATTATTTCGGACGCGGCGGAAACCATGCTTTCGGGGGCGGTGCTGGTCAAAAACGCCGTTGGGGTGCTGGGGATGTTATGCGTTGCGGCGGTATGTATCGTCCCATTTCTGAAAGCCGGGGCGGCCTACCTGATGTTTAAGGCCGGGGCGGCGGTGATGTCGCCGGTCTGTGGCAAGGAGCTGGGGACGATGCTGGGCGGCATTGGCGAAGGCATCGGGCTGCTGCTGGGAATGCTGGGTACCTGCTGTGCGATCCTGTTTTTTGAAATGGTGTTGGCGATCATGCTGGTAAAGGCATGAACCGCAAACCAGCGTTTGGGAAAGGCGGCATGGGAAATGGCGCCTTTCGAGAGCGGAAGCACGGCCAACCACGGCTAAGAAGAGGGCCAATCCGGAAAGATTGCTACAGAAAGAGTGAAGCGGGCTTGAAAAAGGCCGCTGCGCGGGAAGGAGGTTATCGGACATGACGGAGCTATTCCGGCAGCTGTTGGTAAACGTAGCGGCGGCGGCGATCCTGGCGGGCATCAGCCTGCAATTTGTTAAGGAGGGGCCGCTGCATGAGGTAGTACGGGTCGCGGCAGGGCTGATGATGACGCTTGCCCTGCTGATGCCATTGACGCGTTTACCGGTAGTAAGCGCGGCAGTTGCGGGAGCGTTCCGGGAAGCAGAAGCCGCAGCGGCGCAGGCGGCGGAAGAAAACCAGCGCATTGCGGCAAGCTCGGTCGGCAATGCGGTAGCAATTTACATACAGGACCGGGCGAAGGAAATGGGGGTCAAGTGCATGGCGGCGGTCTATATGGACGGCGATGAAAACGGCCGTCTGGTAACGCAGGGCGTGACGCTGTATATTGAGGGCGCGACCGAAGAAGAACGCGCGGCGGTCTGTGAAATGGTCTCGCAGGAATGCGGCATCCCGATTTATTTGTTGGAGGTCAAGGGCAAATAAAGGGCCGCAAAGGCAGGCTTATTGATACGGAAAGGAAAGGGGGCGGCGTCCAACGCCGTCTGGGAAAACGAAGGGCAGGGGGCGCAAAGGGGCGCGCCTTGGGAGGCAAGATGAAGAAGGAAGAAGCCCGGCAGCATCTTGCGCGGCTGCACGCGCTGCTGGTGAAATACCGTTATGTAGCGGTCATATTAGCGGCGGGGGTGTTGCTGTTGTGCATCGGCGGCGGGGAGCCGAAGGCGGCGGAACCGTCGTCCGCCGAAACGCAGGGTATGGCATTCGATCTGGAAGCGTTCGAGAAGGCGGCGACGCTGCAGCTTTCCAGGATCCAGGGGGTCGGCGAACTGGAACTGATGCTGACGTTGGAATCGACGGGGGAATCGGTGTATGCATCGGACACCCGGGAGAGCACCAGCGGGGAGTGGAACGGCTCCCGTGAAGAAAGCATCACCGTAGTTTCGGGCAGCGGTTATGAGCAAAAGCCGGTCACGGTGAAGGAATTGTATCCAAAATTCCGCGGCGCGGTCGTGCTGTGCGAAGGCGCGGACGATATCCATGTACGCACGGCGGTGATCGAAGCGGTCAGCACGCTTTGCGGCATTGGTACGGACAAGGTCGCGGTACTGAAAATGGAGCAAAGCGCCGAAGGAAAACACGGCGGATGAAAAAACGTTCGGGACGAGCGCAGGGAGGAGGGTTCTAAACATCTGGTGTTTTGAATAGGTTAAGAAGGGAGACGGGATCACAGCCCTCCCCAGAAAACAACCCGGAAGGCAAGGAGGAATCACAGGATGGTAAAAGTGCGAAAACGCGGCGCGGTATATGGGGTCATTGGCTTGATGCTGTGCGTCGCGGCGTATCTGAATTGGAGCTATGTAAAGACCCCGGACGATCTGGTCGTTGCGGGGCAGGTGGATGACGAGCTCAGCGCGGCGGCGGACGCGGGAAGCACCACGGCGGAGGCGGTCTCGGCGGATGATTATTTTGCACAGTCGCGGCTGGCGCGGGAGCAGGCGCGGGATGAAGCGATCAGCATCCTGAAGGAGACGGTCGACAGCGCTTCAGCGGACGACGCGTCCCGGGAAGCGGCAAGCGCGAAGATCTCGGTGCTGGCGGAAAACTCAGTCACAGAGGCGCGGGTCGAAAGCCTGATCAAGGCAAAAGGCTATGCGGAGGCGGTGGTACTGATCGGCGACGATAGCCTGAACGTGATCGTACAGCCGCCGACGGGAGGCTTTGCGGCATCGGACGCGGCGACGATCAAGGATATTATCGTATCGGAGACCGCATTTTCCGCTGACCAGATCGTGATCGTGGAAGCCGGCTGACAGGAAGATCCGCCGCCCGGGCTCCGACGCAGGAAAGAGGGCGGCGGCCTTGCGGTTCACGTTCCCCGGCGCGCCTCCGGTTCGGAAACGGGGCAATCTTGCGGAGGTGGTGATATTTCCCTTTTCTTTTGGGAAACCTTATGATATAATGGTTTCAATAAAGGAGCGTGAAAACGAAATGGCGGATCATAAAGAATATTGGTCGACGACAGGCGACCAGGGGACGATCAAGATTTCAGAGGATGTGGTAGCGACCATCGCGGCGCTGACGACAGCGGAGACGGAAGGCGTGTCCGGTTTATGTTCAAGCCTGAGCAGCGAGCTTGCGGGCCTGCTGGGCAAGAAGAACATGACGAAAGGCGTGCGAGTGGAGTTCGTAGGGGAAGACGCGGTCATGTTAGAGATCGCATTCCTTGCGAAGTTCGGCAGTCCGATCCGGGAAGTTGCACGGGCGGTGCAGGAGAATGTCCGTTCGTCGGTAAAATCGATGACGGGGTTGGAAACCACAGCCGTAAACGTGCATGTAGGCGGCGTCACCTTTGAAGCGCCGCAGCCGCAGCAGCCAGCGGAAGCTGGATCATAAAACGGCGCGCAGCGACGGTGAAACGATCGATATGCTCCCTTTATGAGAGACGGCAAAATGCCGGAGATCATGAAGGGAGCATATCTATGCCGGAAAAGGGTTAAGAAAGGAAGCTGCGGGGCGCGCGGCAAGCGGGGGATCCAAAGCGAGCGCGGCAGTCTGCGGGGATCGGCTTTGAAAAAGCTGTTTGACAAAGGCATTGATGTTGTACCATTTTAGTTGACACCTCATACGCAAGGATTTGATGTATAAT
>CAJUGU010000080.1 GCA_910586105.1 uncultured Eubacteriales bacterium
GCGAAAAAGGCAGACGGCGGCGTGAACAAAGGCAAGATTTCCCTGTATTGTCGTGACGATGCATACCCAAGCCTCGCGGTTGATATGTCTATTGTCCCATGGGGACTACGACGCAGCTAATCGGAAAGGCCAAAATTGAAAATGTGATTTTGTTACAGAATAAAAAAGTGATTTATGCTAAAATGAGAGCACTATATTAGAAGGAGGATCAATAGATGGTTATCATTAACATTTATAAATAATATTCTCAAGAAGAAATGATGACGCTGAAAACCCGTTTTATTGGATTTCGGGGCGTCTTGGTGTGGTATGTGCAGCATGATTGCCCCTATTCTGGAGGAAATTGCGCAAGAGCGCGGCGGCATCAAGGTTGGCAAAATCAATGTGGATGAGCAGCCAGAGTTGGCCGGTCAATTCGGCATCATGAGCATCCCTGCCTTGGCAGTAATGCAAAACGGCAAGGTTGTAAATCGTTCCCTGGGGGGCAGACTGAAAAGCCAGATGCTCTCGCTGCTGTGAGGAGAAATATGATGGGACTTTTTAATTTACTTCGTGGAGCTGATATCAATCAGGGCGTGATGGAATACAGCAGGACGCATGGCGCGATTCTGTTGGATGTCCGTATGCCATCGGAATATATGAATGGGCATATTCCCGGCAGCAAAAGCGTACCGCTGCCAGATATTATCGACAAAGGCCCTGGGGTCGCTGATAAAGACACTCCTTTGTTCGTGTATTGTCACAGCGGCATGAGAAGCCGTCAGGCTGTGGAGGCGCTGTCCCGGATGGGCTATACCAACGCAAAAAATATCGGCGGTATCTCCGCTTATACAGGAAAGGTGGAACATTGAAATGAAGGTTGTTATCATTGGCGGCGTGGCAGGCGGAGCCACCGCCGCGGCCAGACTGCGTCGGCTGGACGAGCATGCAGAAATCGTTGTCTTTGAACGGACAGGCTACATCTCTTATGCAAACTGTGGCCTGCCCTACTACATTGGCGGAGTCATTGAGAACCCGGAAGAATTGACACTTCAGACACCGGAGCGATTCTTCGCCCGTTTTCAGGTGGATATGCGGGTACGGCACGAAGTCACTGCCATCCACCCGGAAAAGAAAACCGTTTCGGTTAAAAATTTGGAGACTGCGGAGGAGTTTGAAGAGTCCTATGATAAGTTGATCCTTTCTCCGGGAGCCAAGCCCGCCCAGCCCAAGCTGCCCGGTGTGGGACTGGAAAAGGTTTTCACCCTGCGGACGGTGGAGGATACCTTCCGAATCAAGAACTACATCAATGCCCGCCATCCAAAATCTGCGGTACTGGCTGGCGGCGGCTTTATCAGCTTAGAGTTGGCGGAAAACCTGCGGGAGTTGGGTATGGATGTTACCATTGTCCAGCGGCCCCGACAGCTGATGAATCCATTTGACCCGGATATGGCAGCCTTTATCCACAGTGAGGTGCGGCAGCATGGCATCCGGCTGGCGTTGGGGCATACGGTAGAGGGCTTTGCAGAAAAGGATGGCGGTGTAGATGTGCTGCTCAAGGATGAGGCTCCTCTCTACGCCGATATGGTAGTGCTGGCTATAGGCGTTACCCCAGACACCGCTTTAGCGAAAGAGGCGGGACTGGAATTGGGGCTTAAGGGCAGTATCGTGGTCGATGACCGGATGGAAACCTCTGTCCCAGATATCTACGCCGTAGGGGACGCGGTGCAGGTAAAGCACTATGTTACCGGACAGGATGCGGTCATTTCGTTGGCCGGTCCTGCCAACAAGCAGGGGCGGATCGCGGCGGATAATATCTGTGGAGGAGACAGCCGGTATCTTGGGAGCCAGGGCAGCTCTGTCATCAAGGTCTTCGACCTGACGGCGGCGGCCACCGGTGTCAATGAGACCAATGCCCGAAAAGCGGGTTTGGATGTGGATACGGTTATCCTGTCTCCCATGAGCCGCGCGGGATACTATCCCGGCAGCAAGGTCATGACCGTGAAAATTGTCTTTGAAAAGGGAACTTATCGTCTTCTGGGAGGACAGATTGTGGGCTACGAGGGAGTCGATAAGCGGATTGATGTGTTGGCCACCGCCATCCACGCCGGCTTAACGGCCATCCAGCTCAAAAATCTGGACCTAGCCTATGCACCGCCTTACTCCTCCGCCAAAGATCCTGTGAATATGGCGGGTTTCATGGCGGAAAACCTGGCAAAGGGCTTCGTAAAGCAGTTTGGGATAGCGGATTTGAAGACCCTGCCACAGGACGGCAGTGTGACGCTGCTGGATGCCCGAACCCCACAGGAGTATGCAGAGGGCCATATCGAAGGCTTCCGTAACATTCCCGTGGATGAACTGCGGGAACGGCTGGAGGAATTGGAGCGTGGCAAACCGGTCTATGTCATCTGCCAAAGCGGCCTGCGCAGTTACATCGCCTGCCGCATTCTGGGCGGGTACGGCTTTGACACTTACAATTTCTCAGGCGGCTTTCGGTACTACGATGCGGTAGTCAACGACCGCGATTTGATTGAGCGGGCTACGGCCTGTGGTATGGATCAGCGTTGACAGAAATCCCCTCTCACGGGCTGCGCTCGTGAGGAGGGGATTTTTCTAAGCAGTATATCCGCTAACATGCAGGTTCATAATTTCACGGGCTGGAAATTGTTCTGTAAAGCTGCCCAATCTCATCTCCATGCCTTTCTCCCCCCTTGTCCCGATACACTTGTCTACAAACAAATGGCTGTTGATTTTATTCCCGGATGATATTATAATAGCACTGTGATTGGGTGCGTAAAATCATCAAATATCATGGATCGGAAAGTTCATCAACACTTTCGTTTGTTTTGCTGATAAAACTTCAAATTAGAAACGATTGTAAAGGATGAGGTCTGCAAATGGGGCTGGATGCCAGGGTAAGGTACACAAAAAGGGTAATCAAAGAAAGCATTATTGGATTGCTGCGTGAAAAACCGTTTGTTTCATAAGCTTCGCCTGACAGAGGTCTGCCAGCGGGCGGAAATCAACCGAGCAACATTTTACAAGCATTATAAGGATTTGTACGACTGGAAAGAACAGCTGGAGCAGATGTTGGATCGGTGACGGTATGCAGGAATCTCCCGAATTGCTGGCCGCATATTACGCAGAGAATATGAAGCGGTTTCTGTTTTCCCAATATTAAGCTTTGTTTGTAAACAGTCCGCATCTGTCGGCAAATCTTTTTCCGTAACTCTGCGCGAAAAATTCTTGAAATCCGTGAGGAGTCCCTGCGAATTTTTGTCTTGATTTTAGGGAAAGGCTCCCGCCGTTATACGTACTTATTGTAGCATAAGGCCGAATTACAAGAGCACAAAGGAGGGGGCTGCTATGTGGAGGAGCTTCCGCATCCGCATTATGATGACAATGCTGGCTGTCGCTCTGACCAGTGTTGGCCTGCTGTTCGGTGTAAATTACCGCAATGCGGTACACACTTTAGAGATTAGCTACCTCCGAACGAGCGCGGAGAACGCAGCGGCGCAAACCAGACGCTTAGATGAGTCCATGTCTGATCTTTACCGGGAAGCTGTGCGGGCAAGTACGGACTCCCGTCTGCACCATGCAGCGTCCACGTATCTTGCGTTGGAGCGTCCTCGTACCGATGATGTGATCGCGCTGTCCGCGCTGCTGGATGAATTTTGCAATCGTGCCGACAGTATTGAAACCGTCTACCTGTATTTGCCGGAGAAACGGGAAATGCTGACTTCGGACGAACTGCATCAGCGCCGCACCGGCATTGCGCCGGAAAAATACCCGTGGTCAAATGCGGCGGAAGGATTTACGCCGGTGCGGTTCGCCGATACGATGAGTGGCTCCGCGCATGTCATGTATGGCTACGGCAAGCCGCTTCTTGACGAAACGGGCAAACCGTTTGCAGTGATCTGCACAGGTATTTCAGAGCAAACCCTTCGATATGAACTGCTTCAGGATTCCAGCAGCGCACAATATTTTCTGCTGACCAAAACGGAAAGCATTCCTGTAAACGTTCCTTCGGAGAACAGCGGGCAAGCGGTTCTGCCGCAGGGTACGCCGGAATTGCTTGCGGATACGGATACTGTATGCGGTGCGTCCGGCGAATGGCTGTATGCCAGCGCACAGGCCCCTTTTTCCGGGCTGCGGCTGCTGCGGCTGACCGAACGGGATAGCCTGCGGGACGAGCTTGCAAGCGTCCGGGGACAATTTTTCCTTCTTCTGCTGCTGGTTGTGCTGCTTGCGCTGCTGCTTGCGTGGGTTTTAGGGCGTTGGCTTTACCGCCCAATGGGAAGCTTGATGGCGGCAATGGAAAAGGTAGGCGGCGGCGACCTGTCCCCCTGCCCGGAGCCGGAGCAGCCGGAGGAATTCCGCCAGCTGAGCAGCCGCTTCAATCAAATGATCAAGGAGATCAACGGGCTGATCGACGATCTTGTAAACGAACGCACCGCCAAAGCCGAAGCCGAACTCAAAGCGCTGCAATACCAGATTCAGCCGCACTTCATGTATAACACGCTGAATTCCATTAAATACGCAGCGATTTTACAGGGAAACCCGAAAATCGGCGAACAAATCGGCGCGGTTATTGAACTGCTGGAAGCAAGCATCAGCAAAAAGGGCGCGTTGGTAACACTCACAGAAGAAATCCAGCTGCTGAAAAGCTATGTTTCCCTGCAAAGCTACCGCTATATGGACTGCTTTACGGTGGATTATGACCTCACGGAGGAAACCAAAGGCTGCTATGTGCCGCGCCTGCTGCTCCAGCCTATTGTCGAAAATTCGATTCTCCATGGCATGGACGTGAAGCGCAGCGATAACCGTATCCGGGTTGCGGCGCTGGTCACGGAAGGGAGCTTATGGATCACTGTACAAGATAACGGAAAAGGGATGCCTGCCGAGCAGCTTCAAATGCTGTTGTTTGGCAACGCGGACAGCCACCGGCAGTTTACCGGCATTGGTGTTGCGAATATCCGGGAGCGCCTGCGGCTTTATTATGGGGTACAGGCAGATTTTCAGGTATACAGCCGGTTGGAAGAGGGCACAAAGTTTGTGCTGCGTCTGCCCGCATCCTATGACAGGGAGGAGTACAGCCGATGAAAAAAATATGGTTTTGTGCTGCTTTCCTTCTGACTGTGCTGCTTGGAGGATGCAGTGCAGATTTCCGCGAAGAGCAGAAGACGCTATATACCTTTGGGGTGGTGCTAAAAACACTGGATGCAGAGCACTGGATGGAAATCCGGGCCGGGATGGAGAGCGCTGCCAATGAACGCGGCGTCCGGATCGTCCTACAGTATCCGAGCAGTGAGCTTGCGGCGGAGGAACAAAAGATCATCCTGCGGGATATGCTGGCGGAGCCGATTGATGCGCTTTTATTTTCGCCCTGTGATTCGGGCGATACGGCATGGCTTGCCTCGGAAGCAGAAGCACTTGGTTTGCCGCTGTTCACCGTCGATACCGGCGCAGCTGACAGTGAGCTGCCCTATATCGGTTCGGATAATCGTGGTATCGGACGTATGGCGTATGAATACTTGCTGGAAACGGTTGGTAAAGATGGGAAAGTAGGCATTATCACCGGAACCTCGCGGCAGGATTCTCTGAGCGACCGTGTATCCGGCTTCCGTTTCTTTTGTACGCGGGACGGGAAAATGGAGGTTGCCTGCATGGATACAAACTGCAATGACTACGTGGGAGCATACCGCGCGGCCTGCCGCCAGATCAAAGAAGAAAAAGTTTCCGCGATTTTCTGCACAAGCGGGGTGATTGGCATGGGCGCGGTGACGGCGCGGGAGGAGCTTGGGCGGAACGATGTCCGGCTGATTGCCGTTGACACGCAGCGTGATGTCCTGAACGCGGTGCGGGAGGGCCGTCTCGATGCGCTGATTACCCAATCGGGCTATGAGATTGGCTATCAGGCAGTTGCGGACGCATACGCCAGCCTAAACGGGGAAACGCCCCCGCCTGCGCATTATATCCCGAACACACTTTTAACCGCTGAAACGGTTGACGCGTTTTTGGAGGAAAAAGAAGCGTATGAAAAAAGTATTGCTCGTTGACGATGACGCGCTTGTACGGATGTTTCTGCGGCAGATCATCCCGTGGGAATCGGAGGGCTTCACGGTGGCCGGGGACGCGCGGGACGGGGAGGAAGCGCTTGAATTGGCACAGCAGACCTCGCCTGACCTGATTGTGTCCGACGTGAGTATGCCGACACTGGACGGGGTAGAACTGGTGCGGCAGCTGCGCGGTTCCGGCTTTCAGGGCGGCATTATCATGCTCAGCTGCCACGACGATTTCGAGTATGTCAAAAATGCGATGCAGCTTGGCGCGGATGAGTATTTATTGAAAAATCACCTTAGCCCGGATTCCCTGCGAGCGGCTTTGCAGACAGTTGGCGAAAAGCGCGGATCTGTGCAGGTGGCCCCAGCACTCGAAAAATTGGCGCAGAAAGGCAGGCGTGCGCTGCAGCAGGAAGCGCTGGAACGGCTGCTCGCAGGCGGCAATGACGAATCCGAGCAGCGGCTGTTACAAGGAGCCGGGTTTACAGGCCGATACGGTGTTTGCACAGCGGAATTTCTCCGCGTATCGCCGGAAGCGAATTGGCAGAACGTATTTGAGCTGTGCTGTCAAATTGTTTCAGCGGGCGATCTTTCGGACATAGAAGCGGTGCAGGTCGGGCGGCATGGCTGCGCGTTTTTAATGGATTTGACCGGCCAGCCTTCTGAAATGATGCGGGCCGAGCGGGCGCGTTCACTGGCGGCAAGGATTGAACTGGGGCTCAAAAGCTATTTGCAGCTGGACACCGCGATTGGCGTCAGCCGCCCATGCAGCGGGACGCATTCGGTTTCGGAAGCGCTGCGACAGGCCAACGAAGCGCTTGTGATGGCCTTTTACGGTTCCGGTACTTATTGGTATGGCAATTCAGAGTTTACGCTGACCGAACGGATTCCAGAGGAGGCGCAACAGTTTCTGGAAGCACTGCCAACGCTGCTGTCCGGGGATGCCGTTACGTTGGAAGCCGCCTATGCCGGAACGTTGGCGGCATTTGCGAAGGCGAGGACAGCGCCTGGCGCGGTGCTCCGCTGGCTGCAACGCTGCGACGCAAAAGCAGGAATCTCCCGCACGCCGAAAAAATACGCTTCACTTGTCACGCTGGCGGATTATCAGGCGCTTGCAGGGGATTTTTTGTCCCGGCTGTACAGCATGGCCGATCAGCAGCTGCCACAAAGTCTTTCGCCGCAGGTTGCCGCCGCCGTGCGGTATTTACAGGCACACTTCGCGGAGCCAGTGACTTTGGGAGACGCAGCTGCGGCGGCAGGTTTTCATCCAAGCTATCTCAGCACGGTATTTAAGCAGGAGCTGGGAATTGGGTTTTCGGACTATCTGACCGATCTGCGGTTATCGTGGGTGCGTCGGCAGCTGCTGGAAAGCGGCGGGACCATCAAGGACATTGCACAGCACGCCGGATTTCTGGATTACCGCCATTTCTGCAAAACTTTCAAAAAGAAAACGGGGCTTTCTCCGGCGGAATATCGGAAAGAACGCCAAAAATAACACACCTTCCAAAAATAACACACCTGAAAGACACACGTTTCCGAGGAGCGTGTGTTTTTTCATATCTGTTTGACGCTTTCCCGGATAACACCTGAAAATAAACCTCTTTTTCCGAAAAACTGACCAATGCCGAAAGCTGAAAAGCCGCGCTATAATAGCAACATAAACAAGAACGACAAACAGATTTCAACTGATAAGATCCTTTTCATTTGAAAAACAGATAGCCTCTTAACTTCTTCTCTTACAAAAAGGCGGGGCGAAAGCCCCGCCGGATTGTTCGGAGACAGCCTACCCATCAGGTCACCGGCACACAAGGCGATCCCCAAAGGCGCGTGAGTGCTTGACAATAAAAAAGAGAATAAAGGAGGAGAACACGTGGAAAACGACTACATCCTGGAAATGCACGACGTTGTGAAGGTGTTTCCCGGCGTCCGCGCACTGGACGGCGTAAACCTGCTTGTCCGTCCCGGCAAGGTGCACGTCATTTGCGGCGAAAACGGCGCGGGCAAATCGACGCTGATGAAGGTCATCAATGGAACCCACCCCGCCGACGAGGGGAAGATGATCTACAAAGGCAAAGAGATCGGCCCGCACACGATTCAGGACACGATGAACATGGGAATCGCCATGATTTATCAGGAACTGAACCCGGTGCTCGAAATGACGATTGCCGAAAATGTGTACTTAGGGCGCGAGCCGAAAAAAGGGGCGTTCGTAGATTTTGCGAAGCTCTATCAGGACACGCAGGAGCTGCTTGACCGGCTCAACATTCCTTATAACGCGCATCAGAAGATGCGCGAGCTGTCCATCGCAGGGCATCAGCTGATTGAAATTGCGAAAGCGATTTCCATGAACGCATCTGTAATTATCATGGATGAACCTTCGTCCGCGATTGGCGACGAGGAAATTGAGGTGCTGTTCAAACAGATTTTTTCCCTTAAGGCACAGGGCGTTGCGATTCTGTACATCACCCACAAAATGGATGAAATTTTCCGGATTGCGGACGAGATTACAATTATCCGTGACGGCAAATGGATTGAATCCGGCCCCGCGTCCGATTACGACGCGAACAAGCTGGTTGCCCGGATGGTCGGGCGCGAGATCACCAACGTTTTCCCCAAGGAGCACGATATCCCGATCGGTGAAGTCGTGCTGGAGGTCAAGAACCTGACCCAGGCGAAGGAGGACGGCGGACGCTTTGAAAACATCAGCTTCCAGCTTCGCAAGGGCGAGATTTTAGGCTTTGCCGGACTGGTCGGCGCAGGCCGTTCGGAAGTCATGCGTGCGATTTTCGGGCTGGACCCGCTCACAAGCGGCGAGGTGTATATTGAAGGTAAAAAGGTCGATATCCGCAACACCTCCGACGCAATCCGAGAGGGCATTGCAATGGTTTCCGAGGACCGCAAGGGCTACGGATTGGTACTTGGGCGCAACATCCGCGACAATATCTCGCTGGTGAACCTGAAGGATTTCGCAAAAAACGGTCTGATTGACGATAAGAAAATCATCAAGCGTTCCAATGAAATGGTTGACCTGCTGAACATCAAGATTGCAAACCTGGACGTACAGGCAGGGACGCTTTCGGGCGGCAATCAGCAGAAGGTCGTCCTTGCAAAATGGCTGATCTGCGACGTAAAGGTCATGATTCTGGATGAGCCGACGCGCGGTATCGACGTGGGGGCGAAAAGCGAAATTCACCGCCTGATGTGCCGCTTCGCGCGGCAAGGCATGGCCGTGATTATGATTTCCTCCGAGCTGCCGGAAATCCTCGGCATGAGCGACCGTGTAGTCGTGATGCAGGAGGGTGTGATCAATGGAATCCTCGACCGTTCGGAGGCCACACAGGAAAGCGTCATGAAGCTCGCGACAAGGGGGAAGAATCGTGAATAAGAGCGAAAAAAAGTTTAACTTTGGCGAATTTTACGGAAAATGGGGTACGCTGATGATTCTTGTGGTCATTGCGGTGCTGTCGGCGCTGTTTGTGCCGAACTTCGTAAAGCCCCGAAACCTCATCAACGTCCTGCTGCAGAACGCAGTCGTTGCAATGCTGGCATTCAGCGCAACGTTTGTAATTATCTTGGGGCATATCAATGTTGCCTACGGCTCGGAACTGGCATTCATCGGCTGTATTTCCTGCCTGGTGATGAACAGCGTACAGTCTTCCATGTCTCCAGTTGTGGCGGCGCTGGTTTCCTTAATTGTTGCGGTCCTGGTCGGCATGGTAATCGGCGGCATTAACGGTTACGTGATTACGAAATTCAACATCCCGGCGTTCATTATGACCCTTGCGGTCACAACAATTGCACGCGGCGGCGCACTGCTGCTGACCAACGGCACGCCGGTTGCCGGTATGAACGACGCATTCAACTGGTTCGGACAAGGCTACATCGGGCCAATCCCTACATCGGTTATCATCATGATTATCCTGTTTGTGGTTGCGTGGGTGCTGCTGAACAAAACATGCTTCGGACGGCATATCTACGCGGTTGGCGGCAACGAAAACGCGGCCATTGCGTCCGGTATCAATTCCAAGAAAGTCGTTAAGCGAGCATTCCTGTTGGACGGTATTTTTACCGGCATTGCAGCAGTGGTGTTCATGGCGCGGCAGGCTTCCGGTACCCCGGCAGGCGGCTTACAGTATGAATTTGACGCAATTACGGCGGTTGTCGTCGGCGGCACCTCGCTTTCGGGCGGATCAGGCAACGTGGTCGGGACCATCATCGGCGCGATTATCGTCGGCATCATCAACAATGTGCAGAATCTGCTGCATATTAACACCTATTGGCAGCAGGTTGTGAAGGGTCTGGTCATCCTGATTGCAGTCATCATCGACGTTGTGACCAAGCGTGCGGCGGCGAAGGCCAAAAAGTGATTGCCCTATGCGTTCGCATATTGCAATAAAAAACAGAAGAGAAACAAGGAGGAATTTCAGCATGAAGAAAAAAGCATTGGCGGTACTGCTGGCCGGAACCCTGCTGGCAGGTGTATTAGGCGGCTGTGCAGCAGGCGGCGGAAGTGGCAGCGGCACGGCGGACGGCGCGTTCACAGTGGCCTATCTGAACTCGGGCGACTCGGACGTGTTCGACAAGCTCAAGAAAGACACTTTCAACGACCTCGTCAAGAACGATACGAGTATTGCCGTGGTCAACTCCGAAGCCAACATGGACCCGCAGAAGCAGCTCAATCAGGTTGACGACGCGATCATGCAGGAGGTTGACGCGATTGTTATCGTACCGATCGACTACTCCGGCATTACCCCCGGCGTGAAAGCGGCGAACCAGGCCGGTATTCCTGTGATTTGTCTCGGCATCGAGTCTGAAGGCGGCGATTATACTTTCGTCGGCTGTCAGAACCGCGACGCGGGCGTGATGCAGGCCGATTATATGGCGGAGGTCCTGCCCGACGGCGCGAAGGTGCTGTACCTGTCCGGCACGCCCGGTCTGTACCACTCGGTGGAACGCCACGACGGCTTCTATGACACGATGGCTGAAAAGCGTCCCGATGTCGAAATCCTGGGTGAGATGACCGGCGAGTATACCCGTGATAAGGCGCAGAAGGTCGTAGAGGACTGGTGCCAGTCGTATCCGGAGTTTGATGCAATCGTCTGCGCGAACGACCAGATGGCGCTCGGCGCGGTCGAAGCGCTCAAGGCGGCGAACCGTCTGGACGGCGTGCTGGTAGCGGGCGTTGACGCGACCGACGATGCGATGAACAAAATCAAGGACGGCGAAATGGCAATTTCCATTCGGCAGTCGGCGGATGCGCTCGCGCAGAACTGCTATGAAACCCTTCAGAAGATGCAGAAGGGCGAAGATCCCGGCGACCGCGTGATCGTTGATTTCGAGCCGGTTACGGCAGACAATGTTGCCGATTATCTCGGTTAAGCCCTGTGAAAATGTACCCCTGACCGGGAACGGTCTGACTATATCCAAACATCCATTTCAAAATCAAAACTAAAGAAAGAGTGTGAATTATCATGTTAATCGGCGAAAAGAAATTTGATAGAGCTCCCTTCCGTTACGGTATTGTTGGCGGCGGCCGTACCAGCAACGTTGGTTACAAGCATCGTTTGGGCGCTATGCGCGACAACACCTCGTTTGTCCTGACCGCAGCTGCGTTCGATCTGGATTTTGACCGCTGCAAGGACTTCGGCAAAAACCTCGGCATGGACGAATCCCGCCTGTACCCGGATTACAAGACCATGTTTGAAGCGGAAGCCAAGCGCCCCGACGGCATCGAGGTCGTTGACATTGCTACCCCGAACTTTCAGCACTTCGAGGTCTGCAAGGCGGCGCTGGAAGCCGGCCTGCATGTGATTTGCGAAAAGCCGCTGTTCTTCAAGATTGAGGAAGGTATTGAAATCCAGAAGCTGGCCAAGGAAAAGAACCGTGCGTTCTGCGTCACCTACGGATTCTCCGGCTTTGACCTTCTCTCCCAGATGCGCGCCATGATTCTGAACGGCGATATCGGCGATGTGACGATGGTTGACCTCCGCTACGCGCACGGCTTCGCCTGCGACCCGACCGGCGACCAGCAGGCCGAGGGCCAGAAGTGGCGCGTTGACCCGGCGAAGTCCGGCCCGTCCTTTGTACTGGGCGATCTTTCTACCCATACCTTCTACATGTCCGAGCTGGTTTGCCCGCACATTCGTGTCACGGAGCTGCTGTGCGACCGTCAGAGCTTCATCAAGAGCCGTGCTCCGCTGGAGGATAACGCTTATGTGCTGATGCGCTATGATAACGGCGCGGTAGGCCGCATGTGGGCTTCCGCCGTCAACGCAGGCGACATGAGCAGCCAGCACATCCGCATCGTCGGCACAAAGGCTTCGCTGGAGTGGAACGACATGCATCCCGACGAGCTTCAGTACCAGGTACAGGGCCAGCCGATCCAGACACTTGTCCGTGCGATGGATTACCTCGCTCCCGAAGCGCTGGAATACGAGCGCCTGGGCGCGCTGCACTACACCGGCCTGATTGAGTCCTGGTCGAACCTGTACAACCGTTTCGCGGTGGTCATGGATGCGACCGACCGCGGCGATCAGGAAACGATCGACAAGATGGTATACCCCGATCTGGCGCATGGCGTTGACGGCATCCGCTGGGTGACCAAGTGCGTCGAATCCGCCGACAAGGGCGCTGTCTGGGTCAAGTTTGACGACTGATCTACAGAATCTCTGCGGGTTTGCCAAATTGGCGGGCCCGCAGGGTTAAAAAGGAGCTTAAACAATGTCCGAATTGAAAATTGGCCTGGTAGGCACTGGCGCAATCGGGCGCACGCATATTGAGCGCATCAATAACCGGCTTTCCGGCGCAAAGGTGATTGCCTGCGCGGATGCAAACCTCGATTTTTGCCGGTCGGTGGCGGAGAAATACGGTATCAAAGCGTGTGCCACCGGCGAGGAGATGATTGCTGATCCTGCCATCGAAGCGGTGGTTGTGACGACACTCGACCCGTACCATGAACAGTATGTCATGGCGGCAATCAAGGCTGGCAAATACGTATTCTGTGAAAAGCCGCTTGCGCCGGAAGCCGACGCCTGCAAACGCATTGTAGAAGCAGAAATGGCGGGCGGGAAACAGCTGGTACAGGTTGGATTTATGCGCCGCTATGATCCGGGTTACCGTCAGCTGAAAGAAGCCATTCAGAGCCGTGCCTATGGGGAGCCGCTGCTGCTGCACTGCGCACACCGCAACCCTTCCGTGCCGGACAGTTATAACACGCCGATGGCTGTCGAAAATTCTATGATCCATGAGATCGACGTTCTGCGATGGCTGCTTGGGGAAGATTACGCGACTGCGGAAGTCCGCTTCGCAAAGGATACCCGACGTACCCACGCAAAGCTCCGCGATCCTCAAATCATGATCCTGACGACGAAATCCGGCGTGCACATTGATGTAGAGGCATTTGTAAACAACGGCAATAACTACGAAATTAAATGCGAGGTTGTGTGCGAGGATGCGGTTTTGAATCTGCCGGAACCCTCCAATATCCAAATCACCGCAAACGCGGCAAAGGGCATTGCAATCCATCAGGACTGGTCTACGAGATTCGTGGAAGCATATAACACGGAATTTCAGGAGTGGATTAACGCGACGAAAGCAGGCCGTGTAGATGGGCCATCCGCATGGGACGGCTATGTCGGGCAGGTAACTGCCAAAGCAGCCTCCAAAGCGCGCGATACGCAGACGATTGTAGAGATTGCCTGCGAAAAAAAGCCGGATTTTTACGGCAGATAAATTTACCTGCTGGTGCTGTGCCTTGTCATGGATTCAACCGACTGTGGCAAGCACGAAACGATCGACAATATGGTGTATCTTGATTTGCCGCATGGTGCTGACGGCATCCTTTGGGTAACGAAATGCGTTGAATTCGCCGACAAGGGCGCTGTCAGGGCCAAGTTCGACGATTGATTTTCAGCAAGCACAGGGGGAACACTCCGTGAAATATACGAAGCATCCCCCTTTGCCAGGGGAGTGCGGAGAGGCCATATGCCCTCCGCAAGCTCCATAACTTTCGAGTCCTCCAATTTTTCTCACTTTTTTCATTCACCTTGTCCCCGCCGATCATGTGTCTGCGGGGACACTCAAAAAATAACAAAGGAGCTTCCTTATGAAACTTTCGATTTGTACCGATGTATTCGGCAAGATTCCGTTCACGGAAATGCTTGATAAGGTAAAGGCTTACGGCATTGACGCGGTAGAAATGACCGCTGGCGGCTGGGGCGGCTGCTGCTTCATCCCCTCTGCTGAAGAGCTGATCAATGACGACGCGAAGCGCAGCGCTTTCAAGGCGGAGCTGGATAAGCGCGGCATGGCGATTTCCGCGCTGAACTGCTCGGGCAACCCGCTGGTGGACAGCGATATGGGCCGCGCCCACAGCAAGACCATCCATGACACCGCCGTGCTGGCGGGTAAGCTCGGCGTAAAGACCATCGTTATGATGTCCGGCCTGCCGGAAGGCGCGCCCGGTGAGCATACCCCGAACTGGCTGACTTCCACGATTTCCTGGCCGGAATACAACGGCGTAAACTACATGGTGGAAGCCATGAAGTACCAGTGGGAAGTCGCCGGTAAGTGGTGGAAGGAATTCTGCGCGTTCGCCAAGAAAAACGGCGTGGAAAAGATTGCAATCGAGGAATTCCCCGGCACACTGGTACATAACGTGCGCACCTTCAACAAGCTGTGCGAAGCGGTCGGCGCGGACTCTGACGTGCTCGGACTGAACCTTGACCCGTCCCACTTGATGATCCAGGGCGCGGAGCCGATTGCGGCAGCGCGTGCGCTGGGCGACAAGATCTTCTATGTCCATGGCAAGGATGCCCGTATCGAGCGGTACAATTCCGATATCGACGGCCTGCTGGAAACCCTTCCGGTGGACTGCTCGAAGGAGCGCACCTGGAACTATGTCGCGGTTGGCTGCGGCAGGGATCTCCAGTGGTGGAAGGAATTCTTCTCGGTTTGCCATATGATGGGCTACGATGGATACGTTTCGCTGGAAATGGAAGACCTGACCATGTCGGTCGAAGCCGGGCTTGCAACCTCCATTGATGCGCTCAAGGCGACAATCAGCCAGTAACGCATACTTTCTGATTTTCTCTTTCTTCTCTTGTGGAAAGCCCGGAAGCAACGCCGGGCTTTTTACATAAATAACGACGAATTAGCATCCGCTTCACCGGATGTATATACGGACAGAAAAGGGGTAATAAAATGGCATGGACGATGATAACCTTTGTTGGGTTTACCATTCTGGTGGCTGTGATTTCATGGCTGAAAACGAAGGGCGACGATCAATCCACTGCTGACGGTTATTTTCTTGCAGGACGCGGTCTGCCGGGATTTGTGATAGCCGGTTCGCTGCTGCTGACCAACCTTTCCGCGGAGCAGCTTGTAGGCACGAACGGTCAGACATGGAGCGTCGGTATGAGTCCGATGGCGTTTGAAATTGTTGCCGCGCCGTGCTGCATTGTGCTTGCGCTGTTTGCCGCGCCGCGCTATTTGAAGAGTGGTATTACAACAATTCCGGAGTTGATCGGTCTGCGCTATGATCGCAGCACCAAGCTCTGGTTTTCCATCGCGTACATTCTATTGTACATAGTCGTACAGATTCCGGTAATCTTATATTCTGGCTCGTTGGTATTTGAAAATATCTTCGGCGTTTCGGCGATGTTTGGTATCACGAAATTTCAATCTGTCATTCTGCTTTGTATCATTATTAGTGTAATTGGTTCGATTTACGCAATTTTTGGCGGGTTGAAGGCGGTGGCTGTATCGGATACCGTCAACGGTGTCGGCCTGCTGATCGGCGGCTTTATGATTCCGTTTTTCGCGCTGAATGTGTTGGGTAAAGCGACTGGAAGCGAGAGCTTCGCCATCATCGACGGCATGAAATATCTGATTGCAAACCATTCCGATATGCTCAATTCCATCGCCCCGGCGGATTCCCTGCCGCCTGCGGTGCCGTGGCCGACCGTGTTTACAGGGCTGTTTTTCCTTGGCTTGCAGTCGTGGTGTACCCATCAATCCTTTATACAGCGTGTCCTCGCGGCGGAAAACCTGAAAGAGGCGCAGAAAGGCGCATTGTACTGCGCATTTCTGAAAATTATCGGCTTTATGTATCTTGCGCTTCCGGGTGTTATTGCGTTCGCGCTGTTTGGTATTCAGGGAGATCAAGTCGCAAACATGGATGAAGCGTATCCGCAGCTGGTTTCGCAGGTTATCCCCGCGCCGCTGATGGGATTCTTCGCGGCTGTTATGCTCGGCGCAATTCTATCTTCCTTTAACTCGGTTCTGAACTCGGTTGATACCATGTTTACAATGGATATTTATAAGGAGTTTATCGATAAAAACGCCTCCGAGGAAAAATTGGTCAAGGTCGGTAAAAATATCGGCATCGTGTTCGCCGTGCTGACCACGATTGTAGGCCCGCTGATTTATTTCTTCCCGGCAGGGTTGAAAACCTTCCTGGATTCGCTGGTAATGCTGATTACGCTTCCGGTACTGACGGCTGTGTTTGGCGGATTCTTCTTCAAGCATTTGCCGAAGTATTCCGCAAAGGTCATTCTGCTCGTGCATGTCCTGACCTATGGCAGTTTCCTGCTGTTCCTCGGGGATTACTTCCATTACTTGTACGCAGTGCTGGTGATGCTGCCGCTTGAACTGCTGCTTATGTACCTGATGGATCAGCATAACAGTAAGATTTCCAACGAACCTGCTTGGGAACAAAAGGATGTCGGTGCGGTCGATTTGACTCCGTGGAAATATCGTTGGGTGGCAACTGCTCTAATTATCGTTTGTGTAGTTGCAGTCTATGCCGCATTTTCACCGTTGGGTATTGGTACATGGGGATATTCTCAGCCGTTTTGATAAGCTGCTTATCAGGATGGTTTTAGAAACAAGCAAAAGGAAGACGCACTGTTGATTTGTGCCAATGAATTGCGCAAATCGACAGATTCAGCGGGAAAAGTAGTCGTCTGTGTAATGGTTTAAGGCTACAGTGAAAATCTATGATTTTTTTGTGAAATAAAAGAATCCATGATGCTTGAGTCAATCTTTTCTGCAACAGAATTCCTCCTCGCTGCTTATCAATTCTACAGGACAGGCGGTGTAAAAAGAGGTGAATCAGACTTTAAGATGTTGGATTAGATGTCCCATTTTCGGCAATAAAACCAGGTTAAAGGTGTGAAAGGATACCGTACTTTACAGATTTCCTTTATTTTGTCCTAAATGCAGGCAGGAAAGCCTGATAAATAGGGAAACGGCTTTATTCTGCTGTATAAACGGCTGGAAAGCGGCAGTTTCCAGTGGCCGAGGAATGGCGCGGAGGCACGGGAGTTAAGTGCGCAGCAGTACCGGTGGCTGATGGAGGGACTGAGCGTGGAGCAGCCAAAGGCACACCGGCCCATGGAAGGGCTCAGCATGAAATAAGTGGGAGCAAACTGTCCCCAAAGGCTGTACT
>CAJUGU010000081.1 GCA_910586105.1 uncultured Eubacteriales bacterium
ATTTTAATTATATCTCATTAGCCACTTCTGTTACAACTTTAGTATAGCATTTCAAATCATGCCCATGGTTCAGACAATAGGAAACCATCTCCTTGCGTTCTTCGATGGTTGTTTTTCTTCTCGATCCTGCCATATAGACCTCCCTTTTCGGACTATAGTCCTTAAGTTCTCTATTGGCATTCTATCACTGAATCCAGCGTCTGAGTACCTCCCGTGAAGATATGTTGTATTTCGCAACGACATCATCCACACTCCCTTCCCCTGACAGGACCGCTTCCACACACACCTTTTTGAGTTCCGAAGAATATGAGGCATTTCCGGAAGGCTTGGCAAATGCGGCAATTCCATGAATCCTGTACTTGGCGACCCATTGTTGTATGGTTGTTTTTCCTATGTTATATTGTTCTGCCAGAAAGGGAGAGGAACTCCCGTCAAGATATTCCTGCGAAACTTTGGCACGGAATTCCGGCGTATATGGTGAAGCCATAAAAATACCTCCCAGGTAGATTTTGGTTATTTCCATTGTCTACTTAAGAGGTATCATATCATTTCGGTGCCGCCCCTTTTAAAAGCGGTGAAAGCCGGCGGCCGGCCCTATCACGAATCCGGTTTCCATTTTTGGATTGACAGCAGGCCATCTCGAGGTTCGTTTTTGCGGCATATTTTACACCCTTCCGTTTTGGCGCTCCATCACCATCCGTTTGCACGACAGGCAGGTCGCAAGGAAGTAGCCGCCATATACGGCGAGGAACAACACGACCGTAAACGCCAAGTTGGTGGAAATATGGAGGTTCATAAAGTTTTCGACCACCTCCATGGCCTTTTGGATCAGCACGGCGGAAAAGATCCCGGCCACAGCCAACGGGGCCGCAAAGAAGATCGCGGTCTGCCAGAACAACGCCCGATCGATCTGCCGCCGGGTCGCTCCCAGCTTTTGCAGAAGCCCATACCGCTGCATATGATCCGCGGTATCTGTGAGCTGTTTCAGGGCCAGCAGCGCCGCGCAGATCAGCAGGAAGACCGAACCCACATAGCAGCAAAGGAAGGACACGAGGGCATTCACGCCGTAGAACATGTCATACATCATATTTTTTTCGGCATATCGATACCCATGCGTTTCGTCCAACCCGATCGGGAGCAGCTGCTGTACGACTTCGTCGGGATCCGTCCCCGGCCGGTACTGCGCCAAAAGCACGTTTACCTCCTTTTCCAGCCGCGCAGCCAGGGCATCCGGCAGGATCAGCGTCCCCCGGTCGTTATTGCCGACCGAGGTCATGATATAGGTCTCCTGCAACACCGCCTCGGACGCGCGCTCCAAACGCGTCCCTGCCACGGTCAAGACCGGGTGCGCTTCCAACGCGGCTTCGACAAATCGGTACGTCCCTTTATAATTACAATTTAACAAATATTGGCCGTCCGGCAGGCGCACCGGCCCTTTGCCCTGCATCGCTAACGCCCGGTTCAGATCCGAAAGCGCGATCGCCGAGACCTGGGAATCGGGAACATCGCGATCGATCGGCCACCAATCCACCGTCTGCCCTGCAAACCATTCTCCATAGGTGAACCCGGCTTCATAAACTGCGATCTGTTCCAGCTGCGCCGCGTAGCCGCGCAGCTCTACGCCCTGCGCAGCCAACTGCCCCGCAAGATCCCCGTCCCCATCGATACTGACGTCGGACAACACATTCAAATCATAGGGGGCGGAGGCGTTCGCAAGCCCATTCATCGCAAGCGCGGTGCTGACGCCGACCGATACGGCGCAGATCGTGACCGTCAGCAGGCCGCAGATGATCGCAAGGATCCAATAATGCGTGCGGAGCCTGCTCCCGATCTGCTGCACGAGGAAGGCGTTTAACCCCTTCCAGTACAACGTTTCCCGCGCCTTGACCGCCCGCACCCCAACCGTCGACAGGGAGGCGAACAGCAGCGGCGTGCCTGCGAACAGCGCTATACCGGCGATCTGAAACGACCGGTTTTCCCGTGAGGGCAGGATCCCATCCCGGCAAAACAGCACCCCGGCGGTCGCGATACACCCCAACGCAAGCAGGAACAGCAGCGCGCTCCAGATGCGGCTGAGCGCTCGCACGGTCTCGTTTTTTCGTTTGGCCGTCAGCAGGTCAATGAGTTCGACGCGGGATACCGTCCGGACATTGCACGCCGTCACGGTCAGGAAGATTGCGGCAAAGCAAAGCGCCGTCCGTTTCAGCGCGGCGACGGAAAACACCGCCCGGAACGCGAAAATATCGATCGCGAACAGCTTCAGGGCGACCAGCGAAAGCCCCTGCGACAGCGCAAATCCAAAGAGCAGCCCGGCGGCCAGCGCGAGCCCGCCGATGCACAAGGCCTCCCCGGCAAAGATCCGGGCGATGCGCCCCTTCTTCATTCCCAGCAGCATGTAAATGCCTAATTCCTGTTTGCGCCGCTTGAGCAGGAACTGGTTGGCGTAAACGATCAGGAACGCCAGCACAAAGGCGATCGCCGCGGACAGCAGCGCAAGCATCGCGCCGAGCTGCTCGTACAAAAGCGTGCGGGTCAGGCTCATGCCGGCGAACGCGGGCTGGTCGGAAATGGAATTGAACGCATAAAACAGGCTGACCGCCAGCAGCAGGGTCAGGAAATAGATCAGGCAGTCGCGGAGATGCCTCCGCACGTTTTGGACGATGAGTTTAAACGAGGTCATTTGGTTCGCCTCCCAGCACCGATACCACTTCCAGGATCCTTGCAAAAAAGGCCTTGCGGCTATTGTCCCCACGGTTCAGCTCATGGAAAAGCCTGCCGTCTTTCAGGAACAGGATACGGCTGCAATAGCTGGCCGAAAAGGGGTCGTGCGTCACCATCAGGATCGTTGCGGCGAGCCGTCCGTTCAATTCGGACAGCAGGTCGAGCAGCATCCGCGACGAATGGGTGTCCAGCGCCCCGGTCGGCTCGTCCGCCAGCACGATCGCGGGCTCCTTTACCATCGCGCGGGCGGCGGCGACCCGCTGCTGCTGCCCGCCGGACATCTGGTAAGGGTATTTGGACAGCGTCTCGGTAATGCGCAGCGCTTCCGCGATCTGCGCGACCCGCGCCCGGATCTGTAACGGCTTCACGCCCGCGATCGACAGCGAAAGCGAAATATTCTCCTCCGCGGTGAGCGTGTCCAACAGGTTGAGATCCTGAAAGATGAAGCCCAGCTTCCGTCCGCGGAAATCGGCAAGCTGCCCGCCGCGCAGCGACGTGATGTCGTTCCCTTCGACGTAAATATGGCCGCTGGTGACATGATCGACGGTCGAAATGCAGTTCAGCAAGGTCGTCTTGCCGGAGCCGGAGGCCCCCATGATGCCGAGGAATTCGCCCTTTGCCACGGAAAAAGAAACATGGTCTACCGCCTTGGTCAGGCTGCCCGGACTGCCATAATATTTTTGGATGTCCGCAACCTGTAGGATCGTGTCCTGCAATGTTGTGCCCTGCACAAGATCAACTCCTTTCCAAAGGGCAACCGCCCTTTGCGCCTTGATTGTATCACGGCAGGCCGTTCGCCGCTATAAAAACAGCTTACAGTTTCCTTACATTTTTGTAAGGGGAAGGGCGGACCGCATCCCCGCCTCCTGCAAGGAACGCTCCGTCGGAAAGGTCAACGTCACTTCGGTCCCGCCGCCCGGACGGCTGCGGACCGTAAGCCCCAGATTCATTTGATCGCAAAGCCGTTTGCACAAATATAATCCGATACCGGTCGACTTGGGATCCCGCCGCCCGTTCCTTCCGGTGAAACCTTTCTCGAAGACGCGGGGCAGGTCGGCGGCGTCAATCCCGACGCCGTTGTCGGCGACCGTCAGGCAGGCCCCGTTGGGCCCGGTACGCGCCGAAAAATGCAGCGCAAGGTTTTCCCGCCGGTATTTGACCGCGTTGGACAGGAACTGCCCAATGATGAAAGCGCAGCTTTTCCGGTCGGCGCAGACGGGAACGTCCAGCGCCCCCAGCTCGATCCGCCCGCCCGCCTGTATGATCGCCTTGGAATAGGTTTTCAGCGCCGCGCTGACAAGCGCCTGCAAAGTGGTCGTTTCCACCCGGAAATCCGTTTCGACGTCGCTGCTGCGGGCATAATACAGCGCCAGCTCCACAAGGCGGTCGATCCGTCGGAGCTCGTCGTCGATGCGGAGGGTCACGGGATCCTTTTGGTTTTCCACGATCCAGCGCGCCGAGGCGATCGGCGTTTTGATCTCATGCACCCAGGTATCCAGGAAATCCCGGTATTCCCGGGCTTCCTGCCGGACGGCTTCGATCGCATCGTTTTGGTATTTCTGGCTTTGCCGCAGGATGCCGGAGACGATCTGCCCTTCCAAAAAGCCGGGACGCGGCGCCAGCTCCGACAGCAGCGTTTTTTCGTCCAGACGGGCCAAAAGCTCCACAAGCTGGCCGTAATAGCGCCGCCTGCGCCGGAAGTCCCACAGGAAGGGCACGGCGGCGGCTGCCGCATAAATTGTGAGCGTGAAGCCGATAAAGATCCCAGGGACCTCGATCAGCCAGAGCAGCCCGGCGATCAGCAGCCCGGCTACGGCATGGAAGACCGCCGGAAGGCTCCGGTCGATCGCATAGTCGGTAAACCTCATACAAAATACCCCAATCCCCGTTTGGTTTTCAGGTAGTCCGGCAGGCCGAGCCCGGCCAGCTTTTTGCGGAGCCGCACGATGTTGACATTCAACGTATTTTCGTCAATAAACGCCTCGCTTTGCCATAATTCGTCCATGATCGCGTCCCGCGGTATGATGTTCCCCTTGTTTTGCAGCAACAGCCGCAGGATGCCCAGCTCGTTTTTGGTCAGCTCCCGTTCCTGCCCCTGATAGGCGACCGTCGCCCGCAAAAGATTGAGCGTCAGGCCCTGATCGCGGAGCACCGCCTTGGCCTGCGCGGCCCCAGCGCGGGCCAGCAGGTTTTGGATACGGGCAAGCAGCACCTGCGCGTTGTACGGCTTGGTGATGAAGTCGTCCGCCCCGAGGTTCAGCCCCAGCAGTTCATCGAAATCGGTGTTCCGGCCGGTGAGCAGGATAATGGGGACAGCCGACCGTTCCCGGAGCTCCCGGCAAATTTGAAACCCATCCTGACAAGGCAAATTGATATCCAGCAGGATCAGGTCCGGGCCCGAGGCGAGCGCTTCGGCGGCGATCCCTTCAAAGCGGTCGCTGCTTTCGCAGGCATAGCCGTATTTGGAAAGGAACTGCGCCAGCTCCGCACGGATCGCGGGCTCGTCTTCAATGATAAAAATTTTCATGGTTTTAGCACCTGTTTTCCAATCCGCGTTTGCGGTTTCGATTTCCGGTATTTATTATCGCACGATTTTGTGAGGATCGCAACCCCCCGCCGGGACTTTCCCGTCTTTTCCCTGAAATACGAATAGTAATTTTGAAAAAAGTTATTACGATTCGTAGTGCGCGGGGAGGGGAGCGCCCCCGCAAGGCGCCCCGCCCATCGGAACGCCTGCCGGACGCCCGGGAGGATAAAAAGAAAGCCTTGGAACCCAAAGGCTCCAAGGCTTCGGTGGACACAGGATGATCCGCTGCGTACTCCCACGCCAAGTCCAGCGCGGCTGACGCAGCTTTCAATAAGGGGCGGACGGGCGTCCGCCCCGCCGCTTCTACGGTCTTTCGTAGCTGCTGCGCGGGCGCGCAGGTATGTAGATTATTCGGCGGGTCTTCCCTCCTGATCTTTTACAAGATGTTCTGGCTGGATTTGGGCGGCTTTTTCCTCCGCAGCTGCGTCGTGGGCCTCTTTTACCCAACGGTAAAAAGTTCCCCGCGCGACGTGCAGACGCTTGGCGGCCTGGTCGCCGGTCATCTGGCGGTCTTCATACAGCGCCAGAACCTCGGCAAACTTTTTTTCATCTTTCCGGGACGGGCGGCCGATGGGGGTGCCGCGATCGATTGCGTCCTGGATCCCCTTGCGCTGCCGCGCGCGAAAGCTCTCGCGGTTCGCGTCGGCGGCTTCCCGCAGCGCATCTTCGATCACCCCGATCATCAGATCCCGGATCGAGACAGTCTCGCCAAGCGTTTGCGTCAGCAGCGCCGTGTCGATCCCTCGGTCGGACAGGCTCTGCGCCAGCAATTTTTCCAAATCAGAACGGTCCAGTTTCGTCAGTTCAGTAAATAACACCTTATATCATCCTTTATCCAATTATTTGCGCGAAATCAGTTCCCACGAGACCCCGCACATGCTCCCAGCTGATAGCGGCCCAATCATATGGTTCTATTTTAGCATTCTTCGGCAGCTTTGTAAAGCATAAACGTTCACTTTTCCTAAAAAATGAAATTGTTACATATACGGCGTTATAAAAGTTAAATACACGGCTTTAAAGAAGTGAGGCGCTTTCGGCCCGCGGGAGCCGGGAAAGCGCGGCTTCATAAGCGGCCGCGTCCGCCGCCCAGCCGGGGGCGTCGGGGTCGGTCCGGAGCCCGGGCCAGCGGGCGGTAAGCTCGTCTGCAAAGAGGTCGGCGAAGCGCGCCGCCCCCCGGGCGTCCATATGGTGTTCGTCGAAGAAGAGGGAGGGCGAAAGCCCGGCTTCGTCATAGCGTTCGTTAAAGTCGTCGAACGGCACGCCGTATTCCGCCGCGATGTCGGCGACGGTGTTCAGCAGCGCCTTTTCCCCCGCGTCGATGTTGGAAGGCGTCTTCACCAGCCACAGCGGGAGCCCTTCGTCCCGGCACAGCTCAAGGATGCGGCGCAGCCAATATTCGTGCTTGGCTTCCAGCGGGGCGCGCGCGTCGACGCCCTCCGCGTCCGGGCGCTGGTAGTCCTCGTCCTGGTCCGGCAGGAACACATACCCTTTGTACGGGTCGCGCAGCGCCGAGCGGTCGAACGCATAGTCGGCTTCCTCAAGGTCGGGCCAGCGGCCATGGTACTTGATGAAGTTGCAAAGCAGCTCGACGCGTTCCTCCATCGTCCCCGCCGACACCCACGCCAGCCGCGCCTTGTTCCACGAAAACGGCAGGTCGTCCATATAGGAATAGGTCACGCCTTCGTCGTAGTAGCTTTCCACCGGGTCGAATACCGCCCGGCAGTCGACCACTACCAGCGCGGGCGACTGGGTCTTGAGCGCTTCCACCAGATAGGCGTAAGTCGCCCACAGCGGCTGGCGCTGGGTCGCGAAAACGTAGCTTTTGATCCCGGTGCGCTCCCACAGCCGCAGCGGCGGGAAGGCCGCGTAGGCGTGGCTGGAGCCCAGATACAGCACTTCAAACTCATCCTCCGGCTCGTTGTAAAAGCCTCCGATCTTGTTGGTCATATCCCACGCGCCGGTGAGCGATTTCCGGCACACCAGCTCCTTCAAGGGCGTGAACAGCAGCCCGAACACCACCAGGAAGGCCGCCGCCCGGATAAAAAAACCGATTTTCGTTTTCATTTTGCCACCTCAGAACTGGAAGTAAATAAACTGCGCCTCGGAATAGCCGGGGCCGTACATGCCGAACAGCAGCACCGCGAACAGCCCCGCCAGATACGCCGCCCAGCGCACCGGCAGGGGCAGGCGGGTCAAATAGGGGCGCACCTCGCCGAGCCGTTCCTTGAGCAGGTCGCCGAGGAACAGCGCCAGCAGCGCCCACAGCATCACCTGAAACTGCGGCTTCGCAAGACCGATGGTATACAGCGCATCCCCGCGCAGCGCGAAGGGCTGCAAATGCAGCAGCGCCCGTTTGCCCATCGACAGGGCCGCGCGCAGGCTGGGCGCGCGGAAGAATAGCAGCGAAAAGTCGTACAGCAGGAACACGAACGCCGCGCTCAGCACCCGGCATACCGGGTTTTCCTTCCGGATGCGCAGCCGCTCGCACGCCCGCTGACGCCATGGCGCGAGCGCCGCCCCAGCGACCTGATACAGGCCGTTCAGACCGCCCCATACGACGTATGTCCAATTCGCGCCGTGCCAGAGCCCGCTGACCAGCTGCACCGCCAGCAGGTTCGCATACTTGCGTTTCTCGCCGCGCCGGCTGCCGCCCAGCGGGATATACAGGTAGTCGCGGAACCACGAGGACAAGGAGATATGCCACCGCCGCCAGAAATCCTGCGTCGAGCGCGCAAAGTAAGGCTGGCGGAAGTTGACCATCAGCCGGAAGCCGAGCACTTCCGCCGCGCCGCGCGCGATGTCGGAATACCCGGCGAAGTCGCAATACAGCTGCACCCCGAAGAGCAGCACCGCGAGAACGGAAGCGATCCCGGGCAATTCCATATACCGGTCGAAGACATGGGAGACCAGATAGGCGATGCGGTCGGCGACGACGATCTTTTCAAACATCCCCCACAACATCAGCAGCAGGCCGTCGCGGACGCGGTCGGGATCGAAACCGTGCCGTTCGGAAAGCTGGGAAAGCAGGTTTTTCGAGCGCTCGATCGGCCCGGCGACCAGCTGCGGGAAGAACGACACGAAGAGCGCATAGCGGAACAAATTCCGCTCGGCGGGCAGCTCGCCACGGTACACGTCGACGGTATAGCCCAATGCCTGGAAGGTATAAAACGAGATCCCGACCGGGAGCAGCAGGTCAAAGCCCGGCTGGCGGAGGGTCACGCCGAACAGCCCGGCCAGCGCCGTCAGGTTTTGCCAGAAAAACCCGAAATACTTGAAGCAGAACAGCACCGCCAGATTGATCGCGAAGCTGAGCGCGACCCAGAGCCTGCGCAGGAAGGCGCGCCGCCGCGCGTCTTCGACCTGCGCGGCGCGGCCCAGCAGCAGGCCGCTGAGCCAGGTCACGACGGTCGAAAGCGCGATCAGCACCACATAACGCGGGTTCCAGCACATATAAAAGTAGTAGCTCGAAACGAGCAGCCACACCCACCGCACCCGATGGGGCAGCAGGAAATAGGCCGCGGTGACCAGCGGAAAAAAAAGCAGGAAATCGATCGAATTAAAAAGCACGGGGGAACCTCCCATAAAAAATTACGACCTGTTGTATTTGCTTTACATATAACAGGCCGTAATGGTGTCGGGCCGGGGCGCAGCCCGGCTGCATATTCATTTTTATACAGAACGTGATCATTCTGGAACGCGATAACGTTCTGTATTCCGTCCTGTAGGATCCTTTCTGGAATCAAACGGGGAAATATTACTGATTGTAATCGGTCACGCCGTTCGCATCCATCCATTGCTTCTTGGCCAGCAGCAGGACGCCCAGTTCAGCGCTCGGCGCGCCGCGCGAATCGGTGACCAGCTGCTGAAGCTCGAGCAGGTCGTTATACGTCAAATAGGCGTAGTCGGTCCGTCCGAAGGTACCGTCCGGCAGGCGGTAATAATGCAGGTCGCCGTTTTCGGCGATCCAGCTGCGGGCGGTGAATTCGATTCCGCGCGTCAGCAGCTCCGCCGTTTCGGTGAACCGGCTTTCGCCGGTCAACGCCGCGAGCCGGTAGAGCAGCACCGCTTCCGCCGCCAGATGGTTGAGCGAGCAATGGGTCGGCAGGTTGCCGTTGGGGTGGGCGTAGTCCTGCACAAGCCAGCCCTCGGCGACGCCGTCGCTGACGGTGTAATGGTGCCGTTCGGCGTAGCCGCAGAGGAAGTCGCCGAAGGCGATCAGGTCGGGCTTCCAGTCGTCCACCTGATAGCGCCCCACGGCGTTGAGGAGCGCGACGGCGAGGTCGACGTTGAACCGGGTGTCGAAATACCCGGGGCCGATGCCGTAATCATTAAACAGCCACGTGCTGCCCGCAAGGGACGGCAGATAGCCTTCCTCGTTGCGCAGCCCTTCCATCACGTCAAGCATGGCGAGTCCCAGATACATCGAAGCGGGCTGCGCCACGTCGCGCAGCATCCGGCCCGCAATGTAGGCGGCGGGCAGGTTGTTGTAATAGTTGGGCGCATAGGGATAATAGGTGTCCGGGGCAAGATAATAATAGCCGGTCATGCACCAGCGGTTCATGCCGGTGAAGCAATAGATCGACCATTTTTCGAGCGAATCGGGGCGGGCCCAATCGACCAGCTGCTTGTCCGAACGGATCAGGAACCATTCGGCGTGGACGCCTGCGGGGAGCGCGGGCGTGCGGAGGGTGAACAGGAAGCCGTCGGCCGACTGGGCGATCACGAGCGAGCCGTCGCAGGCGGGCAGATGCTCGATCATGCCGTTGCTGTGGTCGAGGTATGCCTGCGAGGTGACGAGGATCGCGCTGCCCTTGGCCGTCGCCAGATGGTAGGTGCCTGCGGGGTACGTGCCCGCCTGAAGCGGGACGGAATACCATTCGCCCTTGCCTGCGTCATAGCGGCGGAGGGAGCCCATTTCCCCGGCGAGCGTCAGCTTGCCCAGATCCTGCGCGGCTTCGCTGCCGCCTACGGTGCGCAGGCGCTGCATGGAAAGCCGCGTCCCGTCCGGGTAGGCGTAGGTGCGGGTATCGAACCAGGCGCTGCCGCGCATGACGGTAGACGCTTCCACGGAGACCGCGCCGAGCGAGGTCGTGAAGGCGGTTTCCGCGACCGCCCCGGCGGGCGCGGTGAGCAGGCACGAGAACGCGAGGAAGAGGGCAAAAAAGCGCGCGGCGGCGCGGCGGCGGTTCATTGCCAGCCCTCCCAAACGTCGGGGCAGTAGCCGACCGTGGCCTGACGGCCATTGCGCACGACCGGGGTATGCATCAGGCGGGGATCGTCGAGCAGGCGTTCGACCTTGTCTTCCTCAAGGGCGAGGTAGGCGAGGGACGCATAGTCGCGGGCGTTTTTGTCGATCAGCGGGTCGAGACCGCCCAGCGCGCGGCGGACGCTGTCGAATTCCCCGCGCGACATCGGATATTTGTCAAGGCTGACCAGCTGGTATTTGATCCGACGTTCCTTGAACCAGCGTTCGGCCTTTTTGGTGTCAAAGCATTTGTTTTTGCCAAAGATCTGGATATTCATAAAGTCGAAGACGCTCCTTGCGGGATTTTCCGCGAAAAACGCGGATAGTGAGTTTAGTATAACACAATTTTCGGCAGAAAAAAAGCCCCCCGGACTTAAAAAGTCGGGGGGCTTTGGAAGAATTTTCTTTGCGCGGGCAAATCCCGCTTCAGCGCTTACTTGATGGAGAAAGTATACTCATCCTTCGAGTTTGTGGAAACCGTTACGCTAATAATATTCGGGGCGGAGGAAGAAATCTTTACATCCTTTGATTCGTCACCTTCTATATCGAAGTAGATTTTGCTGGCGCCTTCTGCATCAAAAAGATCGGTCACAGTTTCTTTGTTGGAAACTTCCCATGACTCAATCAGGTCGTCATCCGACTCATCCCGAATATCAAGATCAATGTCTTCGCCAGAGGAATTCTTGACTGTAAGCAGTACCATATCATCGTCTGCGTCATAAACTTCCTCGTCGTCCAGCGTCACGATAATATATTTCGAGGATTTCGAGACATAAATATCCTCAATAATGGTGTCAGGCGTATCGCTGCTGCCTGTGCTTTCATAGCACAACAGGACATATTCGTCCTTATTGTACTCCAGCGCATCCTCGTACTCTGCATAGGAGTTCTTGTTGAGCTTGCCGAGCTGGACGCCTTTGCTCTTTGCAGAGGAATATTTATCGCTAAAGCTGCTCTTATTATAGGTAGCCTCCGGAACGGCAATGATCGCTTTATAGCTGTCCTCCGTGTTGTTGATAATGAGCAAATTGGTGTCGCCGTCAAAATCGCTGTCGTCGTCATCGTCCGAATTGTCGTCGGCGTCGCATTCGAGTTCGTCGCCGTCCCAGGTGATGGTCGCGCTCTTGACGTTGGTGCTGCCGAAGTCGAGCCGTTCGCTGTAGAGGAAGTCGCCATCTTCATCCAGCACGGCGACATACCACCGGCGGGACTCGCTGATGTCGATCGTGGTGTTCTTGCTCTTGTCTGCGCTGATCTTGCCGAAGGTCGTGTCCGCCTTCTCCCACTTGCTCTCGCTCATATCCGTGGTGGAGAGGATTACGCCCTTGATGTCGTCCTCGGAGTTGTTTTCAAAGGTGAGCTTGGTCTCGACCTTGGTTGTGGCCGTCGTGCTGCCGTCGATCGTGCCGTTCGAGCCAAGACGCAGGGTCTGGAAGCCGAGCGAACCGACGTTCGCGCCGATCTGCACCCGGTTGTAGGTCACGGTCTCGTTCGTGGTGTAGGACGCAACGAAATCGTAATAGGGCGAATTGGTGTTGTAGGTGAAGCTGCAGCTTGTCTGTCCGCCGTTTGCCAGCGTCTGGGAGCCGAGCAGGTTGGTGCGCTCATAATACTGCGCGCCGGTCTGGCGGTAGTACACCGCGCTGATGGTGTTGCCGGTGTTGTTGAGCAGGTAAAGGGTGATGGTCGCGTTGCCGACCGAAGCGCCGTCCACGGTGACCGAGGGCGAGGTCGCGCTGTTCATCAGCACGGTCGCGCGGTCGGTGATGCCCGTCAGGTTGACGTTGCGGATGGTGTGCGTCTGGGTCGCCTTGCTGAGCGGGTCAACATAGGTGCAGCGCAGCTGATAGTTGCCCGGGGTGCTGATCGGGGCCTGCACAATGATGGAGCCGTTCTGCGGCAGGGTATCGGAACCGAGCAGGTTGCCGGACTCTGCGGCTGCGCCTGCCGCCGTGCCGTCGGGAGCCAGGTAGATGCCGGTGTAGGCGGTGCTCATGCCGTTTTGCAGGGTCAGGTTGTAGACCTTGGTCGGCTCGATGTAGTTCACCGTGACCTTGTTGGTCTTGCTGTCCCAGTCGACGCGCATGCCGAACAGTTCCAGGGTGCGGATATGTACCATAGTCCGTCCATTGGTCGCATAGGGCGCCGCGCCGAGGGTGCGGTTCGCGCCGTTGACAACGGCGGTCTTGCTGTCAAGGGTAAGTACGACGGTGTCGCCGCCGCGGGTGATGGTGATCTTTTTTGTGTTGGCGTCATACTTGAGCGTGCCGCCGGTTGCCTCCAAAATGGCACGCAGGGGGAGCATGGTGTACCCCTTGGTTTGTGCGGGCTTGGAGCCCTCTGCGTCGATCTTGGTCTTTGTGCCGTTCACCGTAAATTCCGTGCTGTTCATTGTCAGCACGATGTTGCCGCTCAGGCTGGCGGCTCCTGCGGTTGCCAATGGCAGCAGGGTGAAGAGCATCGCGAACGCGATCAGCAAAGCGGCCAGGCGTTTTGTACGTCTCATGAAAGTTACCTCCTTGTAAGATGACCGGGAATATATCTGTAGTTTACCACATTTGACGGCTCAAAACAACGGAAAGTTCCCCCTAATTTGTGAACAAATTGCAAACTCACAAGGACGGAACCAATGTTTTTGCGTCAAATATCAGGTTTTTGCCGCAAAAACGGCAAAATTTTGCAGAATCTGCGCAAATTCCGCGCGGGTAAAAACGTCGCCCGGGCGCAGCCCCCCGCCGCCCCCGCTGACGATGCCTTCCTGCACGCAGAGCGCTGCGGCGGCCCTGCGGGAGGGCGAGAGCTGGGGCGAATCCGGGAAGCCCGCGAGCAGGCCGGCGCCGTCCCCGGCGGGCTGGGCACCCTGCCGGAGCAGGGCGTTCGCGATCAGCTGCATCGCGTCCTCGCGCGGCATGGGCTGGGGCAGGAGGAGCCACGGCTCCTGGAAGCCTTCGAGCAGGCCGGCTTCGTATAAGCCGCCCGCCTCGCCCGCGTACCAGGCCGAGGGCTCCACCATCGGCATCACGCCACCCGTCAGTCCGAGCATCCGTCCGACCGTCGCGACGGCTTCCGCCATGGTCATTTCACCGTTCGGCAGGAACCGTCCGTCGGTGTTGCCCTTCATCCAGCCCTGCCGGGCGACCTCGGCGATCGCGTCGAACGCCCAATGCCCATAGCCGACGTCGCTGAAAATGACCCCCTGAAACCCGGACAGCGCCCTGTAACAGGCGCTGTCAAAGTCTATTACGGAGGCCAGCTCTTCATAGCTGAGCCACACGGATTCGGCATAAGGCTCCGCCCCGTTTTTGGCCGGGTAGCTGCGGAAGAAGGTGATCCCGTCAGCGTCCATCCGGGGCGATTCCAGATAGGGCGGGTCGCCGGGCACGAGCTTGGTCAGCGCCGGGAGCATGCTGCCGGGCAGCAGCGAATCGTAAACGGTATAGGCGGCCCCGGTGCGCAGGTCAAGGCCAATGGAATCGTTCCAGACGACCGCGCTCAGGTCGAGGCCGCTCACGCCGTTTGCCCAAACGACGAGCACGTCCCCCTCGACCGAGAAGCCGAACGTAGCGTCGAGCGACCGGTCCTGCGTCCCATAGGGGCCGGACACGAAGAAGCTGCGGATGGTGTCGTTGATCACGGCCTGCACGGCCTCGTCCCCAAGCCCGGAAAGCTGGGGATATTCGACGTGGTAGCCGTATTCCGTGCCGTCGGCGCGCAGGCCGAGGTATTTTTCGTACACCTCGGAGGTGATGCGCAGCCCGCCGGGCAGGTCGTAGCTGCGGGTGTTGCTGTAGAGCGTTTCGCCGGAATAGATATCGACGTAGCAGTCTGCGTCGTCGCGGGTGACGCGCGCCACGGTGGAGGTCAGCACCTGCGGGTTGTCGACGCCCTGCATGGGCTTGGCCGCAGTACCGCGGGCGTTGAAGAAGACCACGTTGCCCGCAAGGTCGCCGTGCCAGGAAAGGCCGTGGCTGAAGGTCTGGAAGCCGCCGACATAGGTATCGGTGGTATACAGGATGCCGCCGGTTTCGCCGACGGCGGCGGCTCCCGGATCGGTGCCACGGGCGGCGTAAACCCCTTCGCCCATGTAGGAGAGGTAGGGGTACTGTGGTTCCAGTACGACCGAGCCGGACGGGGTCAGCAGCCCCCAGAGGTTGTCGACGCGGCAGCGGGCCGCATTCCGGTCGAAGGGCAGGATGTCGTCATAGCTGAAGCTGGTCGCGAACTGCATCGTGTCCAGCGAATACAGGGCGTATTTCCCCTGCATTTCGAGGATCACGGCGGTGTCGGCGTAGATATCGAGCGACTTGGGGGCCGCGCCCTCCGGCAGCTGCTTGAGCACCTGCCCCCGGGTATTGATCACGGCGTAGCTGCCGCCGTTCAGCTGCACCAGCGCGCGGCCTTTGCGGAAGGCTCCTGCGGCCTGGTACTGCGGGGCGATCGCATAGGGATCGTTGTCCGGTGGGGGCGCTTCCTCCGCAGGCTCCCCGTCTTTGTCGGAGGGCTCGGCGGGCGTTTCGACCGTTTCGTCCGTTTCGGACGTTCCCTCGCCTGTTTCGGCCCCTTCGGGTTCGGGGATCTGGTCGGGCAGCAGGGCGGTGTAACCATACAGGCCGTCGGGATCGACGGTAACGACCAATCCGTCGCCGGGGAAGCCGACCGCGCCTTCGATGGAACCGGCAAGATGGCCGGTATTGTCGTAATAATCGATGAAGCCGCCGTAATCGAGCGCCTTATAGACGCCGTCGCTGGAGATGTTTTCCGGCGGGTCGAGCCAGCCGGTCAAGCGTTTTCCGTTCTGGCCGATCAGGGAGACCTGACCGGCGGCGTTGGTGACGACGGCCAGGCCGGTGTCGTCGAATTCGGATGCCGTGGTATAGATAAAGCTGGTGACCTGTCCGCCTTCGTCGTCCAGATAGCCCCATTGGGTCACGCCGGCCTCATCGGTCGAGGGGGCGGGGAAAACTGCGGCAGGGGTTGCCGCATAAGCTGCCGCGGAGAGCAGCGCCGGGGCGAGGAGCGAAAGCAAAAGGGTCCTGAAAGTTCGTTTCATGGTTTTTCCCTCATATGCTATAGCTTTCTTGTGGTTCCAGTATACCCGTCTCTGCGCCCGGGCGCAAGGGTTTCGGGCGAATTGAAATATTACATTGGTGTGACATACAAAATATCGTAGGACAGCGGGCCGAAACGGGGGATTTTCCGGAATATCTTGTGGAGAAAGGAAAAATTTTTCAGCGCCGGTCCCGTGGCGGGCGGGGACGGCTGTCCGCCATGGACGGACTTTTCCGGCAGGCAGGCGGGGACAGCTGTCCGCTGGCAAAGGCGTTGTGCGGCGGTATGGATAAGGACAAGCGTCCGCGTCGAAGGGGGGGATGCTCCAAAAAACGACGGAAAATCGTGTGAAAGCTGTTTGATTTTGGCAGCGGCTGTGGTATAATGGTAAAAATATACCGGGCAGAGGGGGGGATGGATGCGGCGTACCGCAGTCCCTTCCCGGCCGGACAAGGGGGAACCTATGAAGAAAAATATCCTGTTTCAAGAAGGGCTGTATGACGCGACCGCGCTCGGACTGCCGCGGATGGTGCTTCTGGGGGTGCAGCACACGTTTGCGATGTTTGGCGCAACGGTGCTGGTGCCGCTGCTGACCGGCCTGGACGTTGGCACAACGCTGCTGATGGCCGGATTGGGGACGCTGCTGTTCCACTTTCTGACGCGCGGGAAGGTACCGGCGTTCCTGGGTTCGTCGTTTGCCTTCCTCGGCGGTTATCAGATCGTCGCGCCCATGCTTGACGGCAAACCCAATACGGCGATGCTGCCATATGCCTGCGGCGGCGTGGTCTGCGCGGGGCTGTTGTATCTGGTGATGGCGGCGCTGATGAAATTCTTTGGTTCGGCAAAGGTGATGCGGTTTTTCCCGCCGGTTGTGACGGGGCCGATCATTATTTCGATCGGGCTGATCCTTGCGCCCAGTGCGATCGGGAACTGCGCCGCCAACTGGCCGCTTGCGCTGATCGCGTTGGCGGCGGTGCTGGTGTTCAACCTTTGGGGGCGGGGACTGATCCGGCTGGTGCCGATCCTGCTGGCGATCCTGGTCAGTTATCTGGCGGCGGTGCTGATGGGCGCGGTGGACTTTTCCGCAGTGCGGGAGGCGGCGTTCTTTGGCGTTGCGATTCACCCGGCGGCGTTCGCGAAGTTCGAGATCTCGTCGATCATTACGATCGTGCCGATCGCGCTGGCAACGATGATGGAGCATATCGGGGACATTTGCGCGATCTCGGCGACTACGGGCGTGAACTATGTTGAAGATCCGGGGTTCCATCGGACGATGCTGGGCGACGGCCTTGCGACGAGCCTGTCGGCGATGCTGGGTGGGCCGGCGAATACGACCTATGGCGAGAATACGGGGGTGCTGGCGCTGACTGGCGTTTACGATCCGCGGGTGGTACGGATCGCGGCATATTTTGCGATCCTGCTGTCGTTCTGCCCGAAGTTTGCGGCGATCATTCAAACGGTGCCGAGCGCCATTATCGGCGGCATTTCGTTTGTATTATATGGTATGATCTCGGCGGTGGGGCTGCGGAACCTGGTGGAAAGCAAGGTTGATTTCTCGCGGTCGCGGAACCTGCTGATCGCGGCGGTGATCCTTGTGAGCGCGTTCGGGTTCAACAGCATTGGCGGCGTCAGCTTTATGGCGGGCGATACGAAGGTCACGCTATCCGGGCTGGCGATCGCCGCGCTGGCGGGGATCGTGCTGAATGCGATCCTTCCGCTGCGCGAGACGGCGGGCGAGCGCGAGACGGGCGACTGAATCGGGCCGGGGCGCCGCCCCTGGCCCCTGGTCCTGCGCGGACGGCGCCGGGGCGCCGCCCCTGGACTCTGGTCCTGCGCGGACGGCGCCGGGGCTCTGCCCCTGGACCCCGGTCCTGCGCGGAC
>CAJUGU010000082.1 GCA_910586105.1 uncultured Eubacteriales bacterium
CCTATGATGACAGTGTTTTGTTATTTCACTGTCTTTCATAGAGGGAGCATATCAGTTTATGGGAAACCCGCCTTCTTTTATTGTTTCTTCTCTGCCATTCCGGCAGCGTAGAGCGCCGCCCCAATAAAGCAGCCTGCCGCGAAAATGATTGCTCCACCGATCATGCTTTTCACCCCCTCACACATCGAATATGATTTTGACAATATCCTGCGGCGTATCCTCTTTTTTATCAAATGCGCCGACGTGCTTTCCGAGCAGTTCCAGCGTCTTGATCTTGCTGGAGTATTTCAAGTCGCTGTCCGGTGCGTCGGATGCTTCTTTCTCTGCGATTTCCACAAGCTTATCAATCACATAATCTTGCGTGATCCCCGTGCGTTGCTGGCGATTCTTCATGGCTTTCTGTATAGCGGCTTGGATTGTAGTTTTGTGTAGAAGCTGATAACCGATTTCACCGGCACGCCTTTCGCTATATCCTGCCCGAATTGCGGCCTGTTTTGCGTTTAAGTCAATCAGATATTCCGACACAAACCGATTCTGCTTATCCGTCACGGCATTTTCCCCCTCCTTTCCGCTGTGCTGCTTTACCGTTCATCCAGAGTCACCCCGATATAATCCTCTGACGTCTCCGCAAATTCGATGCAGGAGCCGTCCGAAATCATTGGCTCAACATCGCGGGCCCCGTCCGACCGCTGCACAAGGGCAAGGCACGCCACCGGGTACGCGCTGCCGGTTTTCCCGTCCCCTTCAAACATCGCATACGTATTGGCAGGCGCGGGGATGATCTGTAAAATCTTCTCGGGCTTCATGATAAAGTCTCCTTTAAGTATAATTTTGATAATTCTTTGATTTCCGACGTGTGCTGCTGCAAATCCTCAGCGCCCCATGATTCAATGAACGAATCCAACAACGCAATCCGTGTGGGTTTGTCTAGCCGCTCATAGTCCAGTACCAGCCCCTTGAGACTGGCCGCGTCGGGTTTGGGCAGTTTGCCGCGCCGGTACTGCTCATAGAGTCGCGCCAACATGAAATACTTCGCCCGATTTATCGGGGCTACTGGCGGCGGCTCGCCCCTGCAAGCGGCGCGGGCAAGGTCTTGCATTTTATATTTCATAACTGATACCTCAATAGCAAAAGCCGCAAAAGTAGCAAAAGCCTGTCAATGTCCCCCTATTGCTACTTTTGCGCTAAGGGATTCAATCTGATTTTTTCTGTCGGCCTGCCTCCGGTACTATTCTTGCTAACGCAAATATAGCCCCTGCGTTTCAGTTCTTCTAGCCCCGGCTTTAGCATATCGACCTTATGAATCCGCCCCTTTGCTAAATTGAATAGATCACGTTTGCTGATCTCTGCTTTTCCGGATTCAATCAACCTGCGCAAAATATACTTTGCATCCTTTTCCGACTGGCTTTCAAGCATCCCCATTTGTGAAAATGCCGCCAGCGCGTGCGCTTCAAAATACCGGCCAATAGAAACCGCTGCCTGCATCGTTTCCGCGTTGATCTCGCATTCCGCTGCACAGTGCCCATAACGGCAGCAATGCAGGATACCTGCTATCCTCATCGTTGTGCCATGCAGCTTACCCGCCCACCCGCCAATCCCCTCCAGCTCATCGATTAACTGTGGCTCAAGCTCAAGGAAAAACTCTTCCGCAACTGCATCCGCTTCCGGGTCGACATGGATAATCTGGGCTGTTTCGGCAGCATCCACGCTCAAAAGGTCATAAATCAGGCTTTCGTATTGTGTTTTTGCCTGCGGGTTTACCGGACTTGTCCTGTAAGCGCGTTTCCCGACCTTTGACGACGGCAGGCTGAACAGGAACCGGGCCAGAAAGCCACGCCCAACGAAGTCCTTTTCCTGCATCAAGGCAGACAATACGGCAGGCTGGAAGGTCAGCAGCATAGTAAGCGCCGGATGTGATATGTATTCCGACGGGCGACCTTTTCGGTCAACCCGGTAAGCATCGCCGGTATATGATTTTAAGAAAAGGTCAAGGTTTACCGATCCGCTGTATTTGCCCGCGATAATATCAAATATACCGCCTTCCGAACTGATAACTGACATTCGCCCACCGTTCTGTGCCATCAGGGATGCAAGGGCTTCCGGGGTCGAATCGTCTGAAATCAGCCGCAACGGCTTGACCGGCTCCAAGCCGCTCAGTTCCTGCTTTGCAGCGATCAAATCATTAAATTCGACCTCGCCTTTCCCTTTCGCGGCTTTGTCGGTCATGGTGTTTACACGGCGTGTAAGCAAGTCATGTTTGGCGGTGTATTCCTCGATTGCGGGGGCGCGGCGTTCGTTCTCCTCCCGCTCAAAAGCATATACCAACCCAGTCATTGCGGACAATACGGGGCTTTTCCGTTCTGACGGCTGGGCGATCGTGGCGGTATACAAGTTCAGCGGCTCGATCCATCCTGGAGTGGGATTGACCACAAAACGCCCTTGCACGCACAATGCAATCACGGACAAAGCAATTACCGACGGCATGTCCACCGGTACTTGCAGGCTTTCCGCGACGGACTCCACATAGCCGCGCAGTTCATCTGGTAGGGTTTCGACCGGAAATTCTGGGAGCGGAGTGCCCCCCTCGTTCTCAAAAGGATCAAAAGCCGCAAAAGCCGCTTCCAATTCGGAGCTTTCCAATGTCTCCCCGCGTTCGAGCCGCCGCCGTGCAGCTTCCGCCTGTTCTTTAAGGCTGATCCCCGACTCTTGAAGTCGCTCGACCTCCCGCGCGGACACGCCGCTTTCAAGCAAAAAACTCAAACTGTCCATTTACCCACCGCCTTCCAGTCGTTCTAGCTCAGCCTTCGCGCTCTGCATGGATTTTTCCGTATTCCTTGCCCGTGCGGACAATGTGCGGATAAACCGCCGGATTTCCTCCGGGCTGTCCGGCAAGTAATAGCCGCCGCCGTTGGTGCAGGTCGATAGGATCACCGCCCCCGCGTTTCGTTCCCGCTCGATCTCTTTCTGAAGCTCCCTGACCGACGAAAAGCCCAGCAAATCCGCTAGATATTGGGAGGGCACAGCATTTTCGCCGCCGCGTGGAAGAAAGTTAGAAATTTTCACGCGTTTCACAAACCTTTCCCACGCTTTGACGGTTCAGCTGTTCCAAAAGCAATTCATAATTGACCAAGAACCGATTACCCGAATAAATACCGGGAAGCTGTCCTTGCTTTTCCATCAGCCGAAGGCGGTGCTCGGACAGGGGGCCGCGCTTGGCTGTCTGCCGAATGGTTAGCAAATCAATGTGCCGCATAGTACTCACGCTCCTCAAATTTTTTATCGTTGACGATTGCATCTAATCGTGGTATAATGCGATTATAGCGTAACGAAAGTAGATTTGCAATCGTTTGTTTTAAGATTTTTTAAAATTCAACAAAAATATGCAATTGAGGTATAACTATGGCTGTCATGGAAAATTTTTCTACACGTTTGAAAATGCTAAGAGAGGGGGAAGGACTGAATCAATCACAGCTTGCGGAAAAGCTGCAAATATCAAGAGGGAGTATTAGTTTTTACGAAAATGGTGATAGGATACCAGATATTGAATTTTTATATAGAACAGCAAAATATTTCAAAGTTTCTTTTGATTTTCTGCTTGGCGAAAACGAAGGTCTATCGGAGACTGCAAGTCAGCTTTCTTTAAGCTGTGAAGCAATCGAAAAGATAATCAAACTTTCAAAAATGAAAATGTATCCTGAAAAAGATGCTTCTTATGCAGATTTGTTAAACGCCCTCTTGTTAAATTCTTATTTTATCGAAACGCTTGCTATTATTGCTGACATTATTAAGGACGAAAACGGAATTGCAAGAGGTGTTTTGTCTGAAATGAGCCGAAAATTTGGTTTTTTCGATGAAAAACAAATTGATGCTAGGAAGATCAATGAATCGATTGTTCATACTTACATTTCAAAAGTTATAGATGATCTTCGCAAAAATCCAATAGCACTTGAAAAGGAGGCTGAGGAACATGGCTAACATTCAAGAACGCCGCAACAAAGACGGCAAATTGATTTCCTATTCAATCCGCGTCCACAGAGGGCGCGGGGCGGACGGGAAGCAGCTCAAGCCATACACGGCTACCTTTGAGGTATCGCCCACATGGACGGAAAAGAGCGCACGAAAAAAGGCCGAGGCATTTGCCGCGACCTTCGAGAAGGATTGTAAAGCGGGGATACTGACAGATAACCGACAGAAGTTTTCCGCTTATTGCGATTATGTGATATCAATGAAAGAACAACGTGGTATGAAACACAGCACCATCGTTCGATATAAAGAGCTTACCAGCCGGATTTATCCCACGATTGGGCATATTAAACTGAATGATCTTCGCGCCGATCTGCTGAATGATTTTATACCGCGTTGGGGAAGGACGGTCAGAACAAGCGCACAGGCGGTAGGCTGTCAGCCAAGACGATTTTAGAGCATCACCGGTTGATTTCTACCGTGCTGGAGCAGGCTGTGAAAGAGGGGCTCGTGCCGTTCAATGTTGCTAGCCGCGCGATGCTTCCGAAAGCAGAACGCAAGGAAGTCAATTATTTCCAACCGGAACAGGTTGCCGCTATACGGGATGCGCTTGAAAAGGAGCCCATCAAGTGGAGGGCGCTGGTTCATCTGCTGTTGATTACCGGAGCAAGGCGCGGGGAAGTGCTAGGGCTTAAATGGGGCAAGGTAGATTTTGAGGGGAGTAAGATTCATATCTGCAACAGCGTTCTGTATTCGCCAGATATCGGTATCTATGAGAGCACACCCAAAACGCCAACCTCCAACCGGTTTGTAACGCTGCCCGTCGAAACGATGAAGCTATTGAAGCAGTACCGTGCATGGCAGGCGCAAGAACGCTTTCGGCTCGGCAGTTACTATGAAAATCAGGATTTTATTTTTGCGCAGGACACTGGGAAACCCATGCATCCGGATAGTGTGACGGATTGGCTCAAGAAGTTCAGCAAGCGTCATGATCTGCCGCATATCAATGCGCACGCTTTCCGCCACACAATGGCGTCGATGCTCTATTTCAACGGGGTAGACAGTGTATCGATTTCAAAACGGCTTGGTCATGCGCAGGTTTCCACGACTGCAAATATTTATGCTCACGTCATGGAGGAAGCTGACCAGAAAAACGCGAATATCCTTGCGGATGTGTTCCTGAAAAAGGCTTGAATTTTCCGGGCGAGTTGAATTAAAGTTGAATTCATCGCCGTGTGAGGATTTAGTTAACGCGCCCAAAAGTTAAGAAAAAAGCCGCTATCTTTACGATAACGGCTTTTTTAATGGGTGCAGGGACAGGACTTGAACCTGCGACCTCCGGGTTATGAGCCCGACGAGCTACCAACTGCTCTACCCTGCGATATAGCGTTCTTTTCTCAAGTACTTAATTATAATACCACACCACCGGATAAATGTCAAGCGATATTTTCAGAAATTTTCAAAATTTTTGTACCGTGCCGGAAATGGCAAGATCCCGCGCCGTTCCATATCGAACCACGCAACGCGCAACCGCGCAGGTAAGGCCTTCCCTCCCGCGCCATTCAAACCGCTGCATACATATCGATCAAAAAAGCGAGCTTCACCGTCAGCGTGGAGCGCTCGAACAGCCGCGCAGCCGCTTCTTTCGGAGTACGCCATGCATAAGGCGTCATTTGATAAAGCGCGCGCAGATCCTCCTGCGAACGGATCGTGACTTCATCCTCGACCGTAACGCGTCCCATCCATTGAAAGCCTTCATATTCCGTCTCGGTTTCCTCATTCGGGTACGGCTCTTCATAAAGGATCTCCTTCATTTGCCAAAGATGGTCTGCGCCGGGCTTTACGGTCAGCAACGCGCCGCCATCGGTCAACACCCGGCGGAACTCCTGTTCACACATGGGGGCAAACAGGTGCAATACGACATCGACCGAACGATCCGGCAGAGGAAGCTCAAACAAGCTCGCGACGGCAAATTCACCGGCCGGGCAAGCCTTCCCGGCATGCTTCAGAGCGGCTTTGGAAAGGTCGACGCCGGCCAGATGGGCGTTGCTGCCGGATTCCTGAAGCGCCTGCATGACGGCGGCGGTATAATATCCTTCCCCGCAGCCCGCGTCCAGGATACAGCGCGCCGGGAATTGTACCGTCAGATCGCTGACCGCATCCCGCAGCGCTTCATAATAGCCCTGTCCCAGAAAATGCGTGCGGGCACGGCACATCTCCGGGCTGTCCCCGGGCTCCGCGCTGCCGCGACGGTTGGTGCGCAGCAAATTGACATACCCGCCTTTCGCCGAGCGGTCAAAACAATGGCCTTTCGCACAGCGGCGGGCTTTTTCACCATCATCCAGCGGCTTGCCGCAGACGGGGCATAAAAACACAGTCGTTTCCTCCTTTGAAATGTTCCAGACACGGACGGAACGCCTCCGTCCGCAAAGAAAAACGTCGGTCCGGTCAGCGCGCCAGCCGGATCGCCTGATAGATCCAGCAGTGGTCGGCGTCCAGATATCGTACATCCCGCTGCCAGCCGTCGCGGATCGTCCACAGCAGCCGATAGGTCTTGCCATCCGTCCAAAGCTCCCAGCCGAGCAGCAGTACGGTATGGCTCCGATACGCTTGCGATTTGAGCGAAAGCATCAGCGGTTCGCCGCGTTCGATCTGTTTTCGCAGCATGGCGGCGTCGGGAAATGGATAAACCGTCGGCCATGCATCAATGCCGAGCAGGCGCCACATCCGCCGTACCATGACGGCGTTCAGGAACGCCGGATAACCGCCGATCAATGGGACCGGCGACTGGATCAGACGCAAATGCTGGCGCAGGGTTTGATAACAGGTTTGGGGGTCGTCCGGAATCTGAGGGAAACGGCTGCGATAATATCCCAACGCGTTCACGGCGGCGGCAGGCGTACAATTCTGACAGGCGCGATCGCCGCACTGTTCATATTCCATTTGGCACAGGGCAAAATCGCCGCCGGTGCAATAGCCGTTTTCACAGCGCCAGACGTTGCCTGCACAGTTCTGCAAATATGCCGCCGGGGAATCGATCAGGCCCCCCGGAAGGTTAGTTTTTAGTCGTTTGCGCATAAGCATCCTCCGGGTACGGTTTTACTACATTATATCACGCCGGGCGCGAAAGGTGAAGCCTCCGGCGGGAAAAGCCGGGCGTTTTTTCTGCGTTCCGGGTTTACGTCGCCGGTTGAAGCCATTATAACAGGAATATGGGTTGCATCGAAGCCGAACGGAAGGAGGGCTATGTTGTGTCAAAAGAAGAACTGGTATCCGTAAGCATTGACCGGTGCGCCGATTGTCAGCGTATCAAAAAACGAATGGCGGGCACGAAAACACGGAGCTCGATTATTTATTGAAGATTGCCATTGCAAAGCTTTCTTCCCCGGACGTGAACGTGGAAGATTTGACGCTTGTATAAGCCGCTGCGGCGATAAAAAAGCGCGGGGTTCGATACCGTTTCGGAACCCGCGCTCTTCTTTTGGAACCGTCCCGCTCCGGGAGGCCCTCAGCCAAAGGCTCCGTCCGCAGGATGCTGTCTGGTCAGCACTGACGCAGGAGGTCGACCATTTCGATCGCGCCGAGCGCGCAGTCGGATCCCTTGTTGCCAGCCTTTGTCCCGGCGCGTTCGATCGCCTGCTCGATATTGTCCGTCGTCAGCACGCCGAACAGGCAGGGGACGCCGGTCTGCATCCCGACCTGCGCGATGCCCTTCGACACCTCCGCGCAGACATAGTCATAATGGCTGGTCGAGCCGCGGATCACTGCGCCAAGGCAGATGACCGCGTCATATTTACCGGACGCCGCCAGCTTCTGCGCCGCGATCGGGATCTCGAACGCGCCCGGCACCCACGCCAGCGTGATATGATCCTCGGGCACGCCGTGCCGGAGCAGGGTATCCTCCGCGCCGCTGATGAGCTTGGATACGATGAATTCATTGAACCGCGCGGCTACGATCGCGTATTTTTCCCGTCCGCCAACCAGTTTTCCTTCCAATACATGCATGCGAAATCCCTCCGTTTTTAATGATCGATAGCATCCCCGCAAAAGGGGGATCATAAAGTTTTCTGGAAGATATGCCCCATCTTGATCTGTTTCGTGCGCAGGTAGAATTCGTCGTCCGCCTGCGGCTCGATCTCGATCGGCACCCGTTCCGCGATCTCGACGCCAAAGCCGTCCAGCCCGTAGATCTTTTCCGGGTTATTGGTCAGCAGCCGCAGCTCGCGCGCGCCAAGATCCTGTAAGATCTGCGCGCCGATCCAATACTCCCGCAGGTCGGGCGCAAAACCCAGCTTAACGTTTGCTTCCACCGTGTCGAACCCGCGTTCCTGAAGCTCATACGCCTTCAGCTTGTTGATCAGCCCGATCCCGCGCCCTTCCTGCCGCATATACAGCAGCACCCCGCGCCCTTCGCGTTCGATCCGCTGCATCGCTGCCGCAAGCTGCTGCCCGCAGTCGCAGCGCCGCGAACCGAACACATCGCCGGTCAGGCATTCCGAATGCACCCGGCAAAGCAGCCCGCGGCCGTCGCCGATCTCGCCCTTGACCAGCGCGACATGATGTTCGCCGGTCAGGTCGTTCACATAGCCCATGATTCGGAAATCGCCGTAACGGGTCGGCATTTTGGCGTCCGCTTCCCGGACAACGTGCTTATCATGCCGCCTGCAATGGTCTTGCAGATCCTTGATGGTGATGACCTTCAGCCCGAACTTGGCCGCCATTTCCAACAGCTCGGTCGTCCGCATCATGGAGCCGTCCTCCCGCATGATCTCGCAGCAGAGCCCGCACTCGTCCAGCCCGGCCAGACGGCACAGGTCGACCGTCGCCTCGGTATGGCCATTCCGGGTGAGCACCCCGCCGCGCCGCGCGACCAGCGGGAACACATGCCCCGGTCGCCGGAAATCCTCCGGCTTTGCCGCCGGGTCGACGCATTTGCGGCAGGTGAAGCCGCGTTCCGCAGCCGAAATGCCGGTCGTCGTTTCGACATGGTCGATCGAGACGGTGAATGCCGTTCGATGGTTGTCTGTGTTGACCTTCACCATCTGTTCAAAGCCCAGCCGCGCCGCGGCCGCTTCGCTCATGGGCGTGCAGATCAGCCCTTTTGCGTGGACGGCCATAAAATTGACGTTTTCCGTCGTCGCGAACTGGGCGGCGCAGATCATGTCCCCCTCGTTCTCGCGGTCGGGGTCGTCGATGGTGACGATGATCCGCCCCGCCCGCAGCTCGTCGAGCGCTTCTTCAATCGTGCTGTATTGCTGTTTCATAGACTGCCTCCTTAAAAGCCGTTTGCCGCCAGGAAATCAAGCGTGATCCCGCTCCGTTTCGGCGTTTCTGCCGGCTGCATCAGTTTTTCGACATATTTTGCAATGATGTCGCATTCCAGATTGACGGTATCGCCCGGTTTGCGGCGCAGCAGCGTCGTTTCCGCGCCGGTATGCGGGATGATGGACACCTGAAAACAGGCGTCGCCGACCGCCGCGACCGTCAGGCTGATACCGTCGATCGCGATGGAGCCTTTTTCGACCACATACCGCAGGATCTCCGGCGGCGCGTCTACCGTCACCCAGACGGCGGCGTCGCCTTCCGGCTGGAGCGAATGGACGATGCCTGTCCCGTCGATATGCCCGGAAACGATATGCCCGCCGAACCGTCCGCCCGCCGCCATCGCGCGTTCCAGATTGACCGGGGAACCCGGTTTCAGCGCGCCCAAGCCGGAACGCCGCAGGGATTCCGCCATGATATCGGCGGAAAAGGTGTCGGCGGTGCGGCCGGTAACGGTCAGGCAGACCCCGTTCGTCGCGATCGAATCGCCGATCGCAGTACCGTCCAGCACGGCGCTGCACCGGACTGTCAGCCGCGCGCCGCGCGCGCTGCCCTCCAGCCGGGCGACCGTCCCGACTTCTTCGATCAGCCCGGTGAACATGGACGCACCGCCTTCCTGCCGTTGTTGAAAAGCCTGTTTTGTTTCACAGGTACCCCTCCCATAAAAGGTCGTCGCCGAGCGGCGTCAGCCGCGTGTCATGCAGCGCCTGCGCATCCGCCATCCGGGCGAAGCCTGCGCCGCCGACCGGCGTTTTCGCGTCCGCGCCGCCGATCAGCTTGGGCGCGATGTAAGCCTGTACCTTCTGTACGATGCCCGCCTCGAGCGCCGCCCAATGCAGCGCCCCGCCGCCTTCGATCAATACGCTGTTGATCTGCGCTTCGCCCAGCCGCTGCATCAGGTCGTTGAGGTCGACCCGGCCCTGTTTTGCCGCGCACTGCCACACGGAAGCGCCTGCCGCTTCGAGCGCCGCCGCCTTTTCCGGCGCGCCGTCGACGTGGGCCACGATCAGCGGGACCGCGCGCGCCGTCCGGGCCAGCTTGGAATCCGGCGGCAGCCGTAAATGGCTGTCGCAGACGATCCGCACCGGATCGCGGCTGAGCCGCGTTGGATCGTCTGCGGGCGGCTTCATCCGGCAGGTGAGCTGTGGGTCGTCCGCCAGCGCCGTGCCGATGCCTACGAGGATCGCGCGCAGGCGGTTGCGCGTCTCGTGGACGTGTTCGCGGGCGCGTTCGCCGGTCACCCAGCGGCTGTCCCCCGTATGCGCTGCGATCTTACCGTCGAGCGTCATGGCGTATTTCAAGACGCAGAACGGTCGTTTCGTTGTGATATAATGCATGAAAACCTCGTTCTGGCGGCGGCATTCCGCTTCCAAGACGCCAACGTCGACCGCGACCCCGTGCGCGCGGAGGATCTGCACGCCTTTGCCCGCGACCTTTTCGTTCGGATCCAGACAGCCGACCACGACCCGCGCGATCTTATGCTCCAGGATCGCTTCCGTACAGGGCGGCGTGCGCCCATAGTGGCAGCAGGGTTCCAGCGTGACGTACAGCGTCGCGCCGCACGCGCTTTCGGTGCGGGCTTTCAGGGCGTTGCGTTCGGCATGCAGGCCGCCGCACTGCTTGTGCCAGCCCTCGCCGATCACGCGCCCGCGCTTCACCAGCACCGCGCCGACGAGCGGGTTTGGGTCGACATGACCGGCCCCGCGCTCCGCTAACGCCAGCGCCCGCCGCATAAAGCCTTCCTCTTTCAAAAAACTTCACCTCACTGCATGGAAAAAGCCCCACAAGGCATTTTTCTTGCAGGGCAAACAAAAGAAATGTCCTGAAATGCAAACGCATTTCAGGACAGAAAACGGCAAATACAGCCCCCTCGAAAGAGGCTTTGTCATTCTTCTTTCATCCAGACTATACTGTCGGCCTCGGAGTTTCACCGAATCAACGCCGGAAGGCGCTCGCGGGCTGTACCGCCGGTAGGGGATCGCACCCTGCCCTGAAGAATCCATGTGATTTACAGCTATAGTATAGCGCATTCCCGGCGGCGTGTCAATACCGGATCCGAAATTGATCGCGGGGCGAAGCGGAAAAAGCGCGGGCAGGAAATATTTTCCATCCGGCGCAAAGTGCAGGATCGGCACTTAAATTCGCCCGGCGGATATGATATAATGATGGAAAGAACCTTTCAGGACGGAGGAGGACGCTATGCCATCCTATGTAATGCATCATCATTTTGCAAAATTGGTACAGGACGCTGCGCCGCGGGCGGTTGCGCAGGTATGTGAAGCCGCCCCGGACGCCTACTTTTGGGGCAGTCAGGGCCCGGATCCCTTCTTTTTTGCGGTCTGCAATGGCGATACCGCGAAACTGGGCGGAAAAATGCATCGCGGCAGCATCGGGGAGGCGTTTAACGCGATCGCAGCGCAGGCCAGCGGTTCTGCGGCAGGGACTGCGTATCTATTCGGATTCTGCACGCATTATGCGCTCGACCGCACGGCGCATCCGTATATTGAGGACCAGACGCGGCGGCTGATGGCGCATTATGGGATCGGCAGCTCGGCGGCGCATAAGCTGTGCGAGACCGACTTGGACGCGTCCGTGCTGCTGGAAAGGGGGGAGGATCCGGCGACATATCCGGCGTATCGCATACTGGATTCGGAAACGCCCTCGCGGGCCGTGATCGGCAGCCTGCTTGCCGCCGCCGGGAACGCCGCAGGCGGGGAGGTGTCCGCGCAGGATGCCAGCCGCGCGCTGCGCGCGATGTATGAGGTTTACCGCCTGCTGCATGAACGGCGGGCGCTGGGCGGGGCGCTCCGGATCGGCGAGCGGCTGGCGCGTCAGCCCGGGGTGTTGTCGGCGATGATCCGCCGCTCGGAGCTGCTGCCGGACGATTCGCTCAACCGCGCGCGCCGCGCCTGGCTGGACTGGGAAGGCCGGACGCATACGGAGGATTTCCGGTCCCTGATGGAAGCGGACGCGTTGGCGTTTGCTTTGAAGCTCCAACGGGCCGCGTGCGCGGCGGCTCGGCGGGGCTGTGCGTTCCCGCCGGAGCTGTTCGATCGGGATTACAGCGGGCGGCAGCTGGATCGGCGGGCGGTTTGAACGTTTTTTGCCACAGGCGCGGGGCTCTGCCCCGGAACCCCGGTCCTGCGCGGACGGCGCCAAAGGGACTTGTCCCTTTGGAATCCCTTTCTCGCCTGCGGGCGGGAGAGGTGCAGTCAAAGTCGTTTCTGCGTACGTCTTCGTCCCGCCAAAAGGACGGCGGGACGAAGGAGTGCGCCATCCGGTCAGGAATCAAATCCGGACCTGGAGCAGAATTTTCACAGGGCAAAGACGATAACGCAGCTATGCAGAAATCCATCCCAAGGACGAGTTCGATTTCTTCCCGGATGGAACACCAGCATAATCGGCAAAATTTTCGGAACCTGCGTATAACCCGCGCGATCCGGACGTTTCCCAGCGCATGCCCTTTTCGGCGCGTCCGGAGCGTCAATCAGGCGCCGCCTTGCTGTTCGCGGTTGCGGCGGGCTTCTTCGGCGCGGATCTTGCAGATCGCCGCCCAGTCCGGCAGGGTCGGGAGCGCGTCCGCAAGCGCTTTCAGCGCGGCAGGGACATCGATCCCCTGCGGACAGGTCCGGCTGCACTTCCCGCAGGCGATGCATGCGGAAGGCTGCTTCTCCGCCGGGAGCGCGTCGAATTTCATCCGCGTATACAGGTTCGGCTGGAACCGCACCTCATTATACGCGGCGATCATCATCGGGATATCCAACCCCTGAGGGCAACCGTCGCAGCAATAACGGCAGGCCGTGCAGGGGATGGAATCCTTCAGCCGGTCGGCGATGGCAAACAGCGTTTCCTGTTCCGCAGCGGTAAGCGGCTTCGCCGTCTCAAACGTGGCGATATTTTGCTTCATCTGCTCCAAATTCGACATGCCGCTGAGGATCATTTTCACGTTCGGCAAGCCCTGCAAAAACCACAGCGCCCACTCCGCGCCGGTCGAGCCCGGACGAAGCCCTTGCAGGGTTGCCAGCTCGGCTTCAGGCAAACCCGCCAGCCGTCCGCCGCGGATCGGTTCCATCACCCATACCGGTATATTCCGCTGCGTCAGCAGTTCGTATTTCTCCTTCGCCTGTTGCAGCGTCCAATCCAGATAATTCAGCTGGATCTGGCAAAATTCCATTTCATCGCCGCAGTAGTCCAAAAATTCCTTCAGGATCGGCAGCTCGCCGTGGCACGAAAAGCCCAGGTGTTGGATCCGCCCCTGCCGCTTTTGCTCTACAAAATACTCGACAATCTTCCAGCGTTCGTCCCGGTAGACCTCAATCGAGTTTTCGTAAACGTTGTGCAGCAGGTAAAAATCGAAGGAATCGACGCCGCATTTCGTCAGCTGTTCCTCGAAGATCTCCGCCGGATAGTAGGTATCGCTGATCTGATGCCCCGGGTATTTATTCGCCAGATAATAGTGGTCGCGCGGATAACGGGCAAGCGATGCGCCGATCACGGTCTCGGACATGCCGCCATGATACGGATAGGCGGTGTCGAAATAATTGATGCCGTGCTCCATCGCATAGTCGACCATCGCGTCGACTTGCGCCACGTCAATGGCGGAAGCCGCCGTCTCGCCCTCCAGCAGCGGCAGACGCATGGTGCCGAAGCCCAGACGGGATAATTTGCATTCCTGAAAATCGTTGGTCAGCATCCTCATAAACCTCCAAAATAATATGTTCCGTGCGGGGAGGCTCCAAACATCGGATCCTCCCCTTTTTTCCTGTTTTTCTGATTATATCATACGGAGCCGGGAATTTCCATATCCGGGCGGAATATTTAGAGCCGGTATCCGCAAGCCGAAGACGGCGGCGCGCCCCTTTTCCACCCGCTGTCATAAAATAGATCGCCGCAGGGGCATGAAAACGGCGGCGGCGCTTCAATTTTTTCCGCCGCCGTGATATAATAAGGACGACCCATCAAAATCGAGATTTCAGGAGGCATTTTCCCATGAGACGTTTCACGTTCCAGATCCCTACCAAAATTTTATTCGGCGCCGGCCAGCTTGGCAAGCTGCACCAGCAGAAACTGCCCGGTAAAAAGGCGTTGCTGATCACTTCAAACGGGAAGTCGGTCAAGGCCAACGGCACGCTCGACCGGACGCAGGCCGAGCTGGAACAGGCCGGTATCGCATCCGTGCTGTTCGACCAGATCCGCCCGAACCCGACGCGTCAAAATGTCATGGACGGCGCGGCGGCGGTGAAAGCGAACGGCTGCGATTTCGTCGTTGCGCTGGGCGGCGGCTCGGTGATGGACTGCTCCAAATGCATCGCTCTGATGTCGACGAATCCCGGCGATATTTGGGATTACAGCCGTTCGGCCTCGGGCGGCAAGCAGACCCCGCCCAACAAGGCGCTGCCGATCGTCTGCATCACCACCTCCGCGGGCACCGGCAGCGAGGTCGACGCGGCGGCGGTAATCTCCGACGACGAGGCCGAAGAAAAGACCGGGATGTTCTTCCCGTCCATGTTCCCGACGCTTTCGATTGTCGACCCCGAACTGATGGTCAGCGTCCCCCCGCATTTCACCGCTTATCAGGGAATGGATGCATTCTTCCACGCGTCCGAAAGCGTTATCAATAAAAAGGAACATGTGATGGGGGAAATGTTCGCGCTCAAAGCGATCGAGCTGATTGCACAGTATCTGCCCCGCGCCGTAAAGGACGGCTCCGACATGGAAGCGCGGTATCATATGGCGGTCGCAAACACGCTGGCGGCTTACTATATGCTTTGCACCTCGGCGCATTCGATGGAACACGCTATGGGCAGTTATCATAAGGATCTGGCGCACGGCGCAGGGCTTATCCTGATCGCCCACGCCTATTATGATTTCTTCGCGGAACGGCAGGCGGCGGAACCCCAAATGATCAAAATGGCAAAGGCCATGGGCGTCGAAAACGCAAGCTCCGGCAAGGATTTCGTGCGCGCGCTTGATGGGCTGCTCGAGTCGATCGGCTGCGCCGATCTGAAAATGAGCAGCTTTGGCATCACTCGCGATGAACTGAAAAAGTATCCGAAACGGGTGCATGAAGTGTTGGGCGGCGACACGACCGCCGACCCGCTCCCCCTGTCGGATGCGGATTATCTGGCGATGTTTGAAAGTTCCTACCGTTGACGTAGGATCTCTCCACCGGCGGGAAGGCTTTGCCATCGGCTGGGCTTTCCCCATTGGCGGGAGCCTTCGCCTTGGCGGGAGCGCCCAACGCTGACGCATCAATCGCGGAAACCATTCCCAATAATACCTTGTTCCCCGTTTTTGTGGAATCTGCGCAAAAAGCCTTCCAGAAAATATCAAAATACAGTAAAACCTACACTTTTCGGCGTTCAGGGCAAACTTTTTGAAATACCGCTTTTCAAAGCATCCAACCTATGATATAATAGCGGCGGAAGGCTATTATATCGCGCCGGAAAGGTGTTTCCAGCGCTTCCAGGACCCGGCAGGCCACCCTTTTTCTCCCTTGAAGCCGTCGGTCTTTATAACAGCCGGAAAAACTCCCAGCTGACCCCGCTTCAGCGCCGGAGCTCCTGAAAATGAAGATTAAGGAAGGCGAGTTTTCCATGAAAGGTATCGTTTTGGCGGCAGGCAAAGGCAGCCGCCTGTATCCGATGACCCTGCCGGTATGCAAACCCCTGCTACCGGTCTACGACAAACCCATGATCTATTATCCCGTCTGCGTGCTGATGCAGGCCGGGATCCGCGACATCCTTGTAATCCTCCCACCCGGTGAGGAAGGCCCCTTCCAGCGCCTGCTTGGCGACGGCTCAAGATGGGGCGTCAACATTGAATATGTGGTGCAGTATAACCCACGCGGCATCGCCGATGCGTTCGATATCGGCGCGCCGTTCATCGGCGACGATTCGGTCTGCCTGGTGCTGGGGGATAACATCTTCCACAGCCTCACCTTCGAGCGCCAGCTGCGCCGCGCCGGTACGCGCGTCGCCAGCGGCGAGAGCGGCGCGACCGTCTTCGGCTATTACGTCGACGACCCGCGCGCCTTCGGCGTGATCGAATTCGACGACAACGGCCGCGCCATCTCGATCGAGGAAAAGCCCCGCAAGCCGCGCTCCAACTACATCGTGCCAGGGCTGTATTTCTACGACAACCAGGTCGTGGAGATCGCCCGCCACCTGACCCCCTCCGCACGCGGCGAATTGGAGATCACCGACGTGAACCTGGAGTACCTCCGCCGCGGCCAGCTCACCGTGGAAAAGCTCGACCGGGATTTCCTCTGGCTCGACGCCGGTACCGCCGATAACCTGCTGCACGCCAGCAAAGCGGTCTGCGTTTCGCAGGAAATGACCGGGCGCTATATCGGGTGCCCGGAGGAGGTCGCGTTCAACCGCGGCTATATCGACGTAGAACAGGTACACGCCATCGGTAAGGATCTTGAACAAACGCTTTACGGGCAATATCTGCTTTGCCTCTGACCCACCCTATTTTGTGCAAAGGAGCCTTTTCCAATGGTGTACACCGAAACCAAAACCTATAAGACCCGCGCCCATATGGGCATGATCGACGTGACCGCCGATTTCCAGTCGGCGGTAGAACGCTCCGGGCTGTCCGACGGGATCATTACCGGATTTACCACCGGCGGCGTCGCCGGGCTGACCACGCTGGAGTTTGAACCGGGCATGGTCACCCATGACCTCAAAGCGGCCATGGATATCTTCTCCCCTTACACCGACGAGCACGGCCGCGTGATCCATTATCACCATCATGACACCTGGCATGACGACAATGGGTCGTCCCATATCAAGGCGGCGCTGCTTTCACCCTTTATTACAATCCCCTTCGTCAGCGGGAAAATCACCATCGGGCCGTGGCAGAACCTGACCCTGATCGAATGCGATACCCGCGACCGCGTCCGCGATGTCGTTTTTCAGGTCATGGGGGAATGATTGCATTTCCAGCGGTATGATTCCTGCCCCATAAATGCTGCAAAGGAGTATTGTTTATGAAATCAGGCAATCGGAAGAACGGCTGGATAACCGGAAGATTATATTTCGACCGGGAAGATAAACGGGTAATTGTCAAGAGGCCGCGAAACTGGCTTGGCTATACCATGAATTTGTAGTGGTCAAGCATTTTTGTAACATTAGTGGCTAAAAATTTATTGGACTGA